>JAFATZ010000008.1 GCA_019243675.1 Ktedonobacteraceae bacterium
TTTTAAAACAAAGGAAGTAGTGAGTACTTATGCCAGAAGAGAGACAATTGCCTCAGCAGAAACTAGTAAAAACCACCTTTGAAGGCGATTCCGAGCTTCCAGTTCACTATGTGAATATAGTCAATGTTCGTGCCGGAGTAGATGAGGTCTTTATCACTCTTGGTACCGTCATACCACCCGAAATTACAGACATCAAAGATTTAGAAAGTTTAGATACCATCAAGGCACATCCCCTATTTCGCTTTGCCATGTCTAAGAACGTCATGAAACAGATGATCGATTTGATGCAGAATATATACAACCACCAGTTAAGTCACATCGAGATGATGGATACATCTCAACCAGAGGATTAAGAAAATGAAGGCAATGATACTATATCTTCAAGAAAACGCTAGTACGAAACTCTATGGCACACTGGGTTCAGTAACTACCTCTGTCTCTTATGTAGACTTGAGGATTGCAAACGCAATTGTTCTGGCAGAGGATACCAACAATTGCAACATTAGGGAAGGAGTTGTAATTTCCCGTCTCAGTCCTCAGATCAGTGCTAAAGTGATACAACCCTTTTCTATACAGCTTTTCCTCTCAGAAGAGGGATATATGGCAGTCAGCACCTTATGTAATATATGTGAACTTGAAAAGACGAGGGGCGACGCTGTGCGTAGTTACCTTTGTTCACTTGTCGGTGAGCTTGTCTGGCTACAGAAGCATGAGAAAAGCCTATCGAGACCACTACAAGAGGAACTTAACAGAATAAGCACTTACATATCCTGACCCACCATCTCTGGCGCTTTCGGATTATCCTACGAAGATCAAAAACGCTTACACAACAGGAGAAGCAAATCGTGGAAGACAGCATGGACTATTACGATAGTTTGCTCGACAGTGACCCTGAAATCCAGGCGCGTGAGGCGAAAGCAGCGGCTCAAGCGGTTGCTCAAGCAACAGTTCAAGCGAAGCAGGAAACAATGCTGCTTATCGTAAAAACGCGCTTTCCCGACCTCGTAGAGCTTGCTAAGCAACAAGCTGTGCATTTGACACCAGATCAGTTGGATCTAATTACCCAACAGATTGTGCTAGCTCCTAACCAGGACATGGCTCGTTTCGCGCTTGGGGACGTTGCAGCTTAATGCCCTGAGGAGGGTATGAGCCTATGCGTCAAACAACAAGAGCTTTGAGTAGGGTTGCTCGCCCTGTTAGCTAATCACCTCTGCTAGGCGGTCAACCTGATCGAGTTCTGCAATGCAAGGCCAGCAGATCAGTTCATCCACTCCGATGTCAGCAAACGCTTGTATTGCCGCTTTCAGCGCCTCTGGTGTCGAAGGAACTGAGTTGGCTATTTGCTCTGCCCTCGGTCCCGCAAAAGCATAGTAGTTGTGAATATACTCGCTCGCCCGCTCGGCTGCATTTGAACCGAGACTCCAGTACATGCCTGCTGCGAAGCGTGGTTTGCCAGCTCTACCAGCAGCCTGCCAAGCTTGTTCAGCAAGCGCGTAGCCTTGACGAGCCATCTCGGGACTGCCACCGCCAGCGATGAAACCATCTCCCCAGCGGCTGACTCGTTGCATCGCAGCAGGGGTATTGCCTCCAATCAGCAGTTGAGGCCCACCTGGCTGCACTGGTGGTGGGCCGACTGGCCCAATATCCTCCGCCAGCGGTTGACCAGACCAGACGCGCTTCATCGTCTCCAGTTGTTGTTCAAATCGCTTGCCTCGGTCACGGAACGAAGCAGGTGCAGCTCGAAAATCGTCCTCTCGCCCGCCGATGCCTAGGCCAAGCGTGAGACGGCCTCCAGAGAGCGCATCCAGACTGGCTGCTTGTTTTGCAAGTATGCCAGCATTGCGCAAAGGAGCGAGCAAAACTGTGGTTATTAAACGAATGCGTTGTGTCACAGCAGCAGCGGCTGTCAATGTAATAAGAGGGTCATAGTTGGGATAGACCAGGCGATCAAGGCTGCCAAGGCTGAAAAAGGGGCCTGCATCCGCTCGTCTGGCCCAATCCAGGATCAGTTGACCCTTCACACCCGGAACGACCCCAGGGTGACCAATACCAATTTGCATCACTGTCTCCTAAACAAGTACTCGGTTCTTGCCTTGCTGAAAGAACTGTTCTACCTAGAATAGTATATTCCTCAGCGGGGGATTGAGGCAAGGGGACTGTACTTTGATACACTCTTGTCATTCTCTGCCCGTAACGCTATACTAGACGCGGAGATTGAATATGAGGAGGATGCCAATGGGCTACGATCCTGATCGAACTCAGCAAGCCCCATCTGGGCAGTCGCAATACGATGTTCCAGCCCTTCCAGGCTACACTATGACGCAGCAGCAACAAAAACCACGGCGTATGCTGTGGACAGCGCTATCTATTATCGGTGGCGTCATCGTGCTTGGTCTGGTCGCATTTCTCGCTGTCACTTTGATTTCCGGTCTTGCAACCGCTGGGCCGAGAAATGCAGTTGACGGCTTCTATAAGGCGTATGAGCAGCAGGACTACGCTACAGCGTATACGTATCTGGATACAAGCGGCGTCTCTATTCAGGGGCAACAGATTACGCCGCAAGTCTTTGTGCAGGCTTCTCAAACTATTGACAAAGTAGTGGGGCCTGTAACTAAGTACAACATCACCAATGCTCAAGTTAATAATGATACAGCAACGGTTACAGTGGATGTGACACGTGGTACAAATACAATGACGGAGAATATCAGGCTACGTAAGATCGGCAACGACTGGAAAATTACGGGCCTAGCCAGTCCAGGAAGTACGCACTGACCATGCATGACTACGACCTTATAGCGCCTTTCTATGATAGTGAGCACGCGCACTTCAGCGAAGACCTGGATATGTACCGCAATTTCGCGGAACTGAGTGGCGGAGCAATGCTTGAATTGGCATGTGGTAGTGGGCGTGTGCTGGTCCCACTAGCACGCGAGGGCTACGAACTTACGGGCGTGGATACCTCCGCGCACATGCTCGACTTGGCTCGGCAGCGCTTGCAGAAAGAGAGAGTTGCGACCCGCTGTACCTTGGTGCAACAGGACATGACGGAGCTACAGCTGGGGCGGACATTCCGCATGGCTTTTATCGCTTTAGGGTCATTCGCACACGTGACAGAGCGCAAGCAGCAGCAACAAGCCCTGGCCACTATACGTGCGCATCTAAGCACTGGCGCAATCTTCATTCTTGATCTGAGTAACGGCGACGCTCGCTATATGGAAAGCATGAGCGGACAGGTATTGCACCAGGGCACATGGAAACGCGACGATGGTACCTTGCTGACTCACTTCGTCAGTCCAGCCTCCTCTCCAGCACAACACTTGCTAGAGCTTACCCATTTCTACGACCACCATCGTCAAGGAGGCACGGTTCAACGCACCGTTGTGACTACTCAATTTTACCTGTTTGAGCGCGCTGAAACAGAACTTTTACTTGAACAGGCTGGCTTCGTCAACAAAGAAGTCTACGGTGACTATGAACTGAGCAATTATCAACTGGAAAGCCCGAGAATGATATTCATAGCGGAAGCGAAGTAGCTCTATGCCAGACTCACCATTACACGAGTGGAATCTCACAGCGCAAGAAGCGGTGACGCTGCAACGCGAACTGGCGAGGCGTATTATTCGCGAGGATCGCCTCGGCGAAGTAAAGCACGTAGCTGGAGTGGACATGGCCATTAACGAAGAGAATGGCATGGCCCGAGCCGCCGTTGTGCTGCTCACCTATCCAGAGATGGAGATCGTTGAGCGTCACATCTACGAGGAGCCTATACGCATGCCGTACATCGCGGGGCTACTCTCATTTCGTGAGGCTCCCTGTGTGCTGGGTGCATTCCATAAGCTGCATCGGCAACCTGATCTGCTGATGGTCGATGGCGCGGGTATTGCACATCCCCGTCATCTTGGCATCGCCGCGCACCTCGGGCTATGGCTCGACCTTCCCACCATTGGCTGCGCGAAGTCACTCCTCACCGGAAAATACGATGCAGCCGCGCTAGGCGAAGAGGCAGGCTCATGGGTACCACTACTGGACAAGAAAGAGGTCATCGGTGCCGTCGTGCGTACACGCACACGCGTTAGTCCGATGATTATCTCACAGGGCCATCGCATCAGTCTTGAGACAAGTATTCACTATGTGCTCACCTGTGGCAAGGGCTATCGATTACCCGAGCCGACGCGCCAGGCGGATAAACTTTCTAAGGATAATGCATGGCGTGAACCACTAGAGGAACTGTAAAGCAGAATGTTGTTCCTCGGTCCAAGGCTGTGCCAAAGCCAATGGTGCCACCATGCTGCTCAACAATCAGCTTCGCAATAGCAAGTCCTAGGCCCCACCCTCCCATTCTTAATTGCGAGTCGTTGTTCGACTGGTAGAAGCGCTCAAAAACATAAGGATGATCCTCGGGCGCAATGCCATAGCCCGTGTCGGACACCGAGATCCTCAGAAAGTGCTCATTATAAGGATGGGCACTCAGAGTTACTACACCGCCAGACGGTGTGAACTTAATAGCGTTTATCACCAGGTTATCTAAGACTCGCTTCATACGTTGAGGGTCGACATAAAGCACGGGCAAAGACGAGGGGATATCCTGACAGAGAGTTACCCCTGCTTTGAGTGCTTGTCTTTGCAAATTATTGATAATCTGAGCTGCCAGCGTGTGAAGCTGCACCTCCTCTTGCTTGATATTAAACTCTCCTGCGTCTGCACGCGCCATGAACACAACGTCTTCAACAATCGAGATGAGCTGCTGCACTCCCTCCTGGGCATAGCCAAGATACAAGTACTGCTCCTCGGTTAACTCACCCACTTGTCCTTGCATAAGCAGGTCGATAAAGCCTTGCACCGAGTTGAGCGGGGTGCGCAGTTCGTGGGAGACCATCGAAACGAAATTTGTGCTAACACTGTCTTCCACTGCATATATCCTCTATTTTCCAATAAATTTGTACCCCACACCACGTACCGAGATAATATGTTGAGGCTTCTCAGCGTCCTCCTCTAGTTTCGAGCGCAGACGACGCACGTACACATCTACAACATTGCTATTATTTTCGTTATCATTCCAGACTTCAGCTAGGAGCTGGCCCCGGTCGACAACTTTGCCCGAGCCGTTCATTAAAACGCGCAAAACCTGCATTTCTGTACGTGTCAGCGATATCTCCGGCCCACCATCAATCACTACCTTCAAATCTGCAGGAAACAATTCAATGGGTCCCTTACGAATGCTTTGGCCACCCGTTGTGATATTTTTCCTGATACGGCGTAAGACAGCTTGCACACGAGCAACAAGCTCCTGGTGATTGTAGGGCTTACAAATATAGTCATCGGCTCCGTGATCGAAGCCACGCAACTTTGCCTCGACGGTATCCTGGGCAGTCATGAAGATAATTGGAGTTTCATAACCCGCAGCACGCAACTTCTCGGAGAACTCAAAGCCGCTGATATATGGCATGGTCACATCAAGTAGCAACAGATCAGGTTCTCGCTTCTGGATCATATGCAGCGCGCCGCGTGGATTGTCAGCAATCTCGACTTCAAATCCCTCCTGGGTGAGGACAAATTGCACGAGCATATTGCCAAATCGATCATCATCAACGATAAGGATGTACACCGTTTTCCCCTGTTCTCCTGGTTTCTATCAGTTCTTTTATCGTACAAGCTCAAGCGTTCGACTGTCAAGAGTGCGTGCGCAAGGCACGTACCTTTTCTAAATAGACCATGAGAATGGCCACATCAGCGGGTGTGACACCCTCCACACGAGAAGCTTGTCCCACTGTTCTCGGTTGTGTACGCGTCAGCTTCTGACGTGCCTCTGTACGCAAGTGTAGAATGTCGTAGTAGTTCAGCGACTCAGGAATGCGCATTTCTTCGAGACGCTGCACACGATGCACCATCTGCTCTTGCTTACGCACATAATTCTCATACTTTACCTGCAACTCGACCTCGTCCGCTATCTCCTCTGCTAGCAGCGGTAATATGGCTGCTACCTGTTCTTTAGAAGAGAAGCTATTGGCTTCACCGCGCTCAGAGCCATCTGCAGCTAGACGTTGTGCCAGTTGCGCGACTTGGTGGTAGCGCACATCTGGTCGGCGTAGCAGTTCCCGCGCCGACATCATCTGTGCTAACACAGGGATGCCCACCTCCTGCGCGTGCCTCTGCACTAGACGAGACGAGGTGAACACAACGCTATCAAGCTGCGTGAGAGTAGAGCGGATTCTCTCCCGTTTTTGCACCACCTGGGCATAATGCTCCTCTGCAATCAAGCCCAGCTTGTATGCGTAATCGCTTAAACGCAGATCGGCGCTCTCTGGCCTCAACAGTAAGCGATATTCCGCTTGCGAGGTATGCAAGCGATATGGCTCACTCATCGGGCGCGTGACCAGATCATCGATAAGCACGCCTATATAAGCTTCGTGGCGTGCCAAGACAAAAGGTTCTTGCTCACGCACACGCAATGCTGCGTTGATACCTGCCATGATGCCTTGTGCCGCTGCCTCCTCATAGCCAGAAGTACCATTGATCTGACCAGCTAGGAAGAGACCCGAGACTGCCTTTGTTTCGAGCGAAGGGAACAACTGCACTGGTGGGACATAATCATACTCGACGGCATAACCAACACGCATCATCTCTACATACTCAAGTGCGGGAATGCTGCGCAGCATCGCCAGTTGCACATCCTCCGGCAAACTTGTATTCATGCCTTGCACATACACCTCACCGCTACGCCAGCCCTCCGGTTCAAGAAATATTTGGTGTGAACTTTTGTCGGCAAAGCGTACGATCTTATCTTCTATGGAAGGGCAGTAACGGGGACCAATGCCCTCAATGATACCACTGTAAAGCGGCGAACGATGCAAATTGTCACGAATGATCTGGTGGGTTCGTTCAGTAGTGCGCACCAGGTAGCAAGGCAACTGTGGACGCCAACCGTGTAGGTCCTCATCGGTTACGGGATAGGTTAGATTGGGATGACCACCGACAAGTTGCACATCCTCCCGTGCAGCTAGATCATGGGAGAAGTAGAGGGGTACGCGACTTCCAGGCTGCGGCTCTGACTTGCTAAAATCAATACTACGCGCATCAAGACGCGGCGGTGTGCCCGTCTTGAAGCGGCGCACCTCTAGTCCCCACGCACCCAGGGAATCGGAGATGCCAAGGGCAGGTCCTTCGCCAGCTCTGCCGCCGGGCTGTGTCTTCTCGCCAACAACCAAGCGTCCATTGATAAAAGTACCCGTGGTTAAGACAATGGCACTGGCCTCATACTGCCACCCATTATTGGTCACTACAGCAGTGACTACATAACGCCCATCATCGCCTTTGTGACTGAGGAAGTGGGTGATGGTAGCTTGCTTGACATGCAGATTTGGCTGGCTTTCTAGCACGAACTTCATAGCCAGTCGATACGCTTGCTTATCGCATTGGGCACGCAGAGCTTGCACTGCTGGCCCCTTACTCGTGTTGAGCAAGCGAATTTGAATGAACGTGCGGTCGCTATTGCGCCCAATTTCACCACCAAGGGCATCAATTTCTTTTATCAAGTGCCCCTTAGCTGGCCCACCCATCGACGGATTGCACGGCATCAGGGCGACGCTATCCAGATTCATTGTCAGGAGGAGCGTCTTCCTGCCCATGCGTGCGCTAGCCAGTGCTGCCTCACAGCCAGCATGGCCTGCGCCGACAACTATCACCTCGTAGACTCCCCTTAAGAGCTGCTCTTGTGGGAGATGCTCGTTTTCAACACTATTATTTGTTGTCATGAAACAAAATCCGTTCTCCTATAGTAAGAAAAACAATAATGATGTATTCCCGCATGACCTGTATTATGCCGTACTACCCTCTAGCAGTCAATACATCTTGGGTATATTAGAACTTTTTGTTTGTCTTAGCACGGCAGTCATAGAGTAAAATGGCAAGTGTGCTATGATGCTCTCCAGCCGACAGCACACTTACCATTTTACTCTATGGGCAGGGCAGAGCGTATTGACGGACGAGCCGCGTCATGATACTATCATGTCGTCCATTCTGGGGCGATGGCGGAATGGTAGACGCTGAAGACTTAAAATCTTCTGGCCGCAAGGTCGTGAGGGTTCGAGTCCCTCTCGCCCCATTTACCTCTTGCCACAGCACCGTACTCATGTTACACTTCCAACGAAGTACAACTTTCCTAGCCACCGCTCGTATCTGCTTACAGAGAGGATTCTCTTTTGAATATGCTTAATCAATAGAGGTTCTTCATCCTCGTGGGTGACACGGGGGAAATGGAGACCTAACTATATAACATACGTGAGCGGGGAGCTATGATAGAATCGACGTTAAATGCTTCAGATACCTTAGGAGCCTTTGTAGGAACGGTAGCGAAACCAGCTCCTAAGATACGTCATCGTCGCAGCGAGATATCCACAGGTGTACAAGAGATTTCAAGTACAACGCGTGCGATCAGTAGCCCGACGAAGGTCGACGCCATGACAGAAGAGATGAGCGATGCAGCGCTCGTCGAAGTTGTGCTCAATGGCGATCAAGATGTCTTTGCGGTAATGGTCGAGCGTTATAAAGATGCTGTGCAGAACCTTGCCTATCGTATGCTGGGTAACACGACGGAAGCCGAAGATGTGACCCAGGAGGCGTTTGTGCGAGCATATACACAGCTTGCAACCTATAAGCCTGTGCATAAATTTAGCACGTGGTTGCTGTCGATTGCCTCGCACCTTGCTATCGATCAACTGCGGCGACGGCGTTTCCTGGCACTGCCATTAGAAGATGTACCGCTTCTGGAGTGGATTGTCGATAGTGGCGTAGGCCCTGAGCAGTCGGCGTTGCGCGGTGAGCGGCAGGATGAGATTCAAAGCTACCTACAGCGCCTACCGGACAAGTACCGCGCTGTGATCGTATTGCGTTACTGGTATGACTTTTCTTATGAAGAGATTGCCAGCACACTCAATCTCACGCCCCCTCTGGTCAAGGCGCGCCTCCATCGCGCACGTGAATTACTTGCACGTTATATGCAACAAGATAGCGTAAATGAGGAGGGACAGGTCGATGCGCTGCCGCGACGTTAAGCAGATGTTGACTGCCCGACGCGATAGTACCTTGACGCGGTCCAACGAAGTGACCTTGCAGGAGCATTTGCACCATTGCCGACGATGTCGCGCTACAGAGCAGCAGCAACAGTACCTTGAAACTCTACTTTCTACATCGGCTCCTCGCATATACAGCAGCATCTCCACAGAGAAAATTATGCTGGCGGTACAGCAGCAGAGGCGAATTTCTCAACAGCTTGAGCAATTGCATACTCAACAGCAAATGCGCATCGTGCGCCTACGTCCTGTTGGCATGGCATGTGCGGCAGTGATCTTCTTTACCTTGGGAAGCATTCCCCTCTTATTGTTGGCCATCACTATTGAACAAACCGACCTTGCAGTGAAAGCACTCTCGTTGTTAAGCAACGTCATTGACGTTCTCTACATCCTGACACAGTACTTGCTGACAGGATTGACAATCGCCACGCATAACAGTTGGCTGCTGTCAGGAGTTGCGTTCGCTGTCGTTGTCATGATGGGGATGTGGCTTCGCTTGATGCGCTATCCACAAGAAGCGTAATTGGCGGAGGTCATGGTCATTGGCCGATCATGATAGGGAGTTCTCGTATGCAAAAAAATGCACATAGGCGACGGAGCATGCTTAAGCTACTTGGGTTCTGGCCCCTGTTTGCGCTCTTCATAGTTGTGGAGGTACTATGGGGAGGGATTGCAAACGTTCATGCCGCCAATCACTATCTGACCGACAGCAACTTGGATTGCACTGACCACTATCTTAAACCATCTTTTGGCGGTACAATTGTAATTGACAGTGACAAAATTATCTGTAGCGACGTTGCATCTTTCGGTGGCAAAGTAGACATTGAGGGAAGGGTACGTGGTAACGTGGTTGCCTTCGGTAGTAATGTGATTATCAATGGAACGGTTGATGGAGACGTGAGCCTCTATGGTAGTCAAGTCACGCTGCCAAAGGATGACCAGATACATGGCGACAAGCATTTTTGTGGAGATCGTTGGTCTGAGGATGGGAATGGGCAATTGCATGGTGGCAGTGTTTTTGACTGCTCCGAGCGTGTTGTCTCTCTCTTCAAAAACGACGAAGGGCCAGTGGTTCGTTTCTGGTCCGTCCTAGCATGGATAGCACTCGGTATCTTGTTGATCTCATTATTGCCGGAGCACGTGATGGTAGTGCGTACAACGGCACAAACCACGCTGCGACGTAGCCTAGTGCTTGGGCTACTGAGCCTATTACTTGCTTTAGTAGTTTTCTTTGTCTCGATAGCGCTCATTATCTCTATTCCATTAGCAATAATGGTGATCGCAGGACTTGCCGCAGGATGGACACTGGGAACAGTGGCCATAGGTTGGCTTATCGGGGAATATGTACTACAGAGTATAACTCCGCAGCAGAACATGCGTCCGATGCAAGTGGCAGTGGGACTGACAGTGTTGATATTGGCAGGGTCTCTCCCTTTCATTGGCTGGCTCATTAGTGTTGGAGCGGGATTGATCGGGCTTGGAGCTGTCTTTTTGAGTCGGTTTGGCACCCGGCTCTACAATCAGCCCAAACAGCCCCTTACTTTATAGGTGCATCTGTCTTACAATGCTATTGGGCTGACAGATAGAAACATGTTGGAAAGTGAAATGGACATCAACGATATGCTACATCGTGAGGTGTCGCTGAGGTGAAGTATGAGCATTGATGTTGAACTTACAGACCTTGCCTACGGGGGAGATGCCGTAGGTCGCTATGAGGGTCGCGTGCTTTTCGTGCCCGGTGGTATTCCAGGAGAGCGAGTACGCGTGGAGATTGTCGAAGAGCGTCGAGGACACGCTCGCGCAGAGTTATTAGAGATCCTTCGTGCCGCACCAGAGCGCGTAGAGCCCCCCTATCCCGAGCTCACCGATAGCGGTTGTCAATGGCAACACATCGCCTATCCTGCACAGCTTACCTGGAAGGCTCATATTGTGCGTCAGTTGCTCGTGCGTATCGGAAAACAACCAGACGCGTTTGTACACCCAACTATCGGCATGCCCACAGGTATATCTGCCTGGCACTATCGCAATATTGCCCTATTTTCTGTTGGGGCTGAAGGCGAAGTGGGATTTAAGCTCACAGAGAGCCACGAGATACAAGACCTGACGGATTGTGCCTTACTCCATCCTGCACTCGACTCTGTTTATCAGAAAGTGCGTCACAAGCTTATTGAGTATTTTGGTGACACTCTCGGCGAGATGATGCAAGGCTTTACGCTACGCGGAGCTATTGGGGCCGTGGCAACTACTCCCGCAGTAGCAACAGCCGCCGGAGCGGCAAAGGCCGTGCCAACGTTAATCGTCATTCACGCACGACCTGGTTCAGTGATCGAAAATCCTCAGCAACTCGCCAACGAGTTTATGACTATTGCGCCTGGCACTGTTGGAGTTATTATTGAGCGCGTTGGTGGCAGATACGGTCGTGTGTTCGCTGGACAAGAGTTCTTGACAGACGTAATAATGGGCCGTCGCTTCCGTGTCTCTGCCGATTCCTTCTTTCAGGTGAATTTGGTGCAGGCAGGAGTACTCGTCGAGCGAGCCATCGCCATGCTTGAGCCACAGCGTAGCGACGTGGTGCTGGATGGATATAGCGGTGTAGGACTATTCTCAGCCTTCCTGTCGCCTCGCACCGCACGCGTCATTGCAATTGAATCGCAGCCAAGCGCCGTAATGGACGCACGCGCCAACGCAACATTGAACAACCAGAGCAACATTACTGTGCTAGAGGGAACGCTTGAGCGCTTGCTTGGCCAACTTCACTACCGCCGCGAACATATCGATATTGCACTGGTCGATCCACCGCGTGCAGGCTGCCATCCTAAGGCGCTACAGGCGCTGCAAACCCTGGCACCGCGAGCAATCTGCTATATCTCATGTGATCCCAGCACACTTGCTCGCGATAGCGCGACGCTCTGCAGCGGCGGACGCTATCGCCTCGTAGCGGCGCAACCCATCGACATGTTCCCACAGACATACCATATCGAGTGCATTGCACTGTTAGCTCGCGTCGGCCCAAAATAAATAAGCTTACAACAAACATGAGTCGAGCAAAAATAACCTGGTTATTTTTGCTCGACTTACTTTGCTTATCTCTTGCTTAAAACTACCTCTATCTTGCTGCCCTTATTCATAAGAGTGCCAGCAGGTGGATTCTGAGAGATCACCCTTCCAGGCTCCATTGCTACATTTGGTACATCCTCCTTCAACACTTCCACCTCCAATTCCATTTCCTGTACACGGTATATGGCTGAGAGCAGGTCCATGTTTTTCAGGTCAGGGGCACCGTAACTCTTGTTCGTCCCCTCCAATGTGGCGAACATCGTGCTAAACCATGAGCGGAGCAACTTCTTCTCATCATTGTCTTTCTTGACTTTATCTTCCTTGTCCTTATGGCCCTTAATACCAAGCACGAGATCCTGCATCTCGAAGGGGCGATCAATGCTCTCGAAGATGATGTTAGGTGAACTGCCGGGTGTTTCAACATAGACGTTGCCTATATTCAGGAACTGTTCAAAGACGCTAGGTATCACGACGCGAACATCGCGAATATTTTTGTACTCCACCTCCAGGCGCGATTCAAAAATGAAGAAGAACTTCCGCTCAATATCAATAATACGCCTATTCGTCAGAATGTAGACATCATCAAGGTAGTCAACGTATACAAAAAATATCCACAGCAAGATGCCCAGAATGAGCGCACCCAGAATGAGCCACCAGGAATTTGGTACACCAGGGACTGTCCTGGGCGTAACTAATCCTATAGGCAATACGAACAAGAGCGCAAGGATAGGAAGAGCCATATTACGGTAGAGTATATACGGAGAATGCTGGAGGTACTTGACGCTATATTCACCAGAGAAGTAATGTATATCAGCCGTAACACGGAATATACTGCTAAATCTCCGCCTTGGACCACGCAGACGGTCGGGGTTGCGCAGGGGTGGATAATCCTTATCGGCATCCGGTAGTGTGGGCACCGTTTTTTCTTTTGCCAACTCTTCGATTGCCGCCGCTATATCGGGGTCTTTAGGCTTTGGTATCGGCTTTTCTGGCTTCTTCTGCGCCTTGAAATCTTCACTGACTCCCTGGATGGCGTCCTTCACTGCCTTCGGAACAGGTATATCCTTCATGACAAGGTCGCCGCCAGTGAGATAGACATGTACCGTGCCGAAGTCGAGTAGAATACCCAACAAAGAGTCTCTCGTGTCTACTCCTACCTGCTGCACTCTCTCAATGGGCACTTCCTTGCGCGTGGCTTTCAACAAAAAATTGGCAGAGCTGATAATGCGCTTGTTAGTGATGAGGTACGTTTCAAACCACCAGACGATCAGGTCGCGATAGGCAAACCACGCCCCGGTAGCAATAACCAGCAGAAAAACCGCTGCTTCGGCAAGGAACCACAAGGCCGATGGAGCTGGAAGAGCTATTGCACCCCCGAATACCAAAAAGAGCAATAAGATAGAGCCAAGGAATGGCAAAGCAGGTTGCACGAGAAACCACCAATGCCTACGCACTATCATTCTGACCACTTCATCGGGCTGCTGACCGGCAAAGCGCCACTGTTTATCCCGTCCACGCCGGAAATACTGCAACCCAAAGCCCTCGTGGATTGAAGTCAAGGTATCACTGGGCCTGGATGCTCTCTTTGCCTTTTGCTCATTCGTCTTGGCCATCCTGTCACCTCAATGCATCTTGATGGTACAGAAACAAATATTACCCATCACACTACTTCTTAGCCGGTGTCTTCCTCATCCTTGAAGTAATCAGTGCAACTACCACACTAACAAGGGCAATCACAAAGAGGATGGGCACAAAGCTGGTGGGATCAGGTGTTGGTAGACTAAGGTTGACAGTCGGACTGCCAGTAACATTTGTAAAGTATTGGAAGAGATAGTCGAGGACAATAGCACCTGTAATAATAGCCGGAACTACCCCTATAATGCGCTCCGCCGGGGTAGCTGGCTTGGGGAAGGCTTTGGTGCTTACGTAGTAGCCAAGACCTAGTACGACGGCAAACGCTGCTAATGCCGCCCACGAAGGCAAGGGACCAGGCGGAGCAGGTTGGCTACCACTGATCAGCACGCCAATTGCCCCTAGCAGGCGCGCTAAGAACAGTTGAAAAGTGCCGTTACCGGGAATGAGCAAAAAAGCTCCAATCATCGCAAACACGAGCGATATCAACTCACGACGCCATCCTCTCTGTAAGCCAATTATGGCAAACACGAGGATACCAAAGAAAAAGATTTGCTGTGCGGTCATAAACTTATATTCTCCTCCTGATAACATCACAGACAACAAATCCTGCAGATGTAATGTGATATTCGGCACGAGGCTCTCACTGAAATCCGCTGCTGCACCTTAATAATACCACAGTATCTCGTTAAAAGAAAGATGTATTCTGAGCAGTTTAGGTCTGGTGAGATGGCCCCGTTTGCACAGCAACGGCCACAGCGATAGAGAATTGAGCAAGGTCGGCAATGCTGACATCGAAGGCGGTGAGACCGAGCAAATCGGCACGTTGCTTGGCTCTAGCATGTAAGCGCACAGATGGGCGTCCACTGCGCAACTGCACTATCTCCATTTCGCGCCATGCTACACCGTGCAAGCCCGTGCCCAGGGCTTTACTAATGGCCTCCTTAGCAGCGAATCGTCCCGCGAGCCGTGCTGCTTTACCACGGCACTGTTGTACCTCTTGCTCAGTAAAGACGCGTTGCAGAAAGCGTTCACCGTGGCGCTCGACAACACGACGTACTCGCTCTACCTCAACAATATCGACACCCACAGCGATATTCACTCCCTGGGGAGCAAGTAGCGGAGCAGGTAGGTCAGCAACTCCCGCTGGCCCAAAGAGCCAGTTAGGAAGAGGCTCTCCAGCCTGGCTCACTAGTGGAGTAAAGAGCAGTGGATGGCTCTCTTGCTCCTTTTGCTCATCCTGCTTCATGATTTTACCTCTTCTATTGACTTTTATCTAGATCAATGTTACAACATTAGAAATAAATACAGGCAAATTCCGTAATGCTTGCTGAAAGCGAGAGAAGTCAGAGGTTACAATGTCAACCACGACATCAGAAACACTTCCTCAGTCACAAAGACCCCCTCACAAGGAGAGTAAAGG
The DNA here is from genome assembly GCA_019243675.1 of Ktedonobacteraceae bacterium. Classification (GTDB taxonomy): domain Bacteria; phylum Chloroflexota; class Ktedonobacteria; order Ktedonobacterales; family Ktedonobacteraceae; genus JAFATZ01. The sequence continues at coordinate 15,181 of JAFATZ010000008.1, forward strand.
TGGATTAGAGGGAATTGTGGCAGCCACGACAGCCCTGAGCAAGGTTGAAGGAACGGCAGGGCAATTGACTTATTGTGGCTATACTATTCATGATCTTGTACGTAAAACTTTGTTTGAAGAGATTATGCACCTACTCTGGTTTGGACACTTGCCCAACCAGAAAGAGTTGTCAGGCTTCAAGGCAGACTTGATAGCAGAGCGCAGCATACCCCCCATGGTAATGCAGGTGCTACGCGATCTACCAGCCTCTACGGAACCAATGGATGCGCTGCGTACGGCTGTTTCAGCTTGGGGCGCGCTCAGCATCAAGGGCCATCCTAGTATTACGCAGGCACTAGCTGTTACTGCTCGCTTTCCACTCTTTCTGGCAGCCTTTCATCGCTTACGTCGTGGTCAGGAGCCGCTAGAATCGCGCCCAGAGTTAGATCACGCTGCCAACTACCTGTACCTACTGACAGGACAGGTTCCCAAGGATGAACATGTCATAGGACTGAATGCCTACCTTGTGTTGCTGGCCGATCACGGCATGAATGCCTCTACGTTCACGGCCCGCGTGGTAGCCAGTACCGAATCCGATATTGTGTCGGCGCTTGTAGCGGCGATCGGGGCACTCAAGGGGCCGCTGCATGGTGGAGCTCCCTCCAAAGTGTTGGACATGCTCGACGCCATCGGCACGGTAGACAATGCAGAGCGTTGGTTGCGCGATGCCTTGGCTCGTGGTGAGCGCCTGATGGGTTTTGGACATCGCGTCTACAAGACCGAGGATCCACGAGCTGAAGAGTTGCGCGAAATGGCACGCGTAGCCGACCCACAAGGCTTTGTTCTTGCTCGGCGCGTTGAAGAATTGGCCCTTGCCCTACTTCATGAGCAGAAGCCCGAGCGACGCCTCTACACGAACGTCGAATTCTACTCTGCTGTTCTATTAGCTTCGGTCGGCCTCGTCGGTGATCTCTTCACCCCCACCTTTGCTATAAGTCGTGTCATCGGTTGGGCGGCCCATGTCCTGGAACAGGTAGATCATAACCGCCTGATCCGCCCTGAAGCCGATTATACTGGGCCAACAGATTTACATTTCATGCCACTGGATGAACGTTGAAGCAATGCACCCTTGTTATAAGCTCATAGTTCGGGTTTGAGACGTACAAGCATGGTACCGAACCATACTATCCAGAGGGCAAAAAGCAATGTAGCAGGGGTGCTCAGGGTAGCTTGACTTGCAGGAGGAGCCGCTACTGCTGCTACAGCACTGCCGCTGAGCAGAGCAGCTACGGCTAGTGCTACATAGCCAAGGGCAAGCCATATCCCTGGCCACAGGTTGAGACCACGACGGGCAATAACTGCACCAAAGAAGAGCATGGCTAAGGCCAACAACCCTACTCCGATGCTGTTGGCGATGAATGAGAGTGTGGTAGAGAGGGGCGCAAAATTACTTGGTGTGACTGTGTCAGGAGTGAAACCACGACTAGTAAATAAAAGGTAGAGTGTGCTTGCTACTGTGTCCAGTATATAGGTTATCACGCCGAAGAGTCCCGACCAGGCTGCAATAATGACGAAGCCTTTGCCGCGCCAGGCATGGGTAGGTATGCCATCAGCACCTGTGCTCTCTTCCTGCTCACCCTGATTCTCCTCTGTCGTCGCCGCTAACTCATCATTTGCTAGTTCTGTTTGGTCCCCCTGCGCTGCGGCGTTCTCTTGTTCACTCATAATTTCCTGGGCCACGATGATACGAAAAAGGGTAAAAGGAAAGCTAATGAGCAGAACAAAGGCGATGACTAACAGGCTGCGATAGATAATAAATGGAATACTATGACTGCCTATCCAAGCCAGATAGACAGCGACATGTCCGGTCCTGGTAGCTTCAAGGGCACCATTGTAGCCTGCTGGAATAAGGACAAGTAGTTGATACAGTGGTATACCTGCTAATAAGAGTAGCGCGGCAATGATATAGTATGTTCCGTTCACATGAAGTTTTGACAGGAGATTTTTTTTCTTCATCTTGAAAGAAAGATATCACCCTCCAAATGAGCCGATTTCAACTAATTTGCCAAGCAGTTTCAGCGTGACACCAAGAGCGACTATGACAGCGGCACTCACAGCCAGTTCTATCATCGCATGAACGAACTCTTGTTGTGCTGCCGCAATCTGAGCAGTATTCTGACTAGCAATCTGAGACGGCTGTATCGCAATCGAGAGTCGAGCACCTACCGAGAGAATACTTCGCGTAGCAGAAACAATACCAATGAAAAGGAAGGGACGCAGGGAGGTCTCGTGTGCTTTAAGATAGTGAATGACAGTTCCCAGCACCTCTGTGATGATAAGAACAAGAAGTAAGCCAGAAACGAAGTCGATAATCGCATTTGCTAACGTTCCAGGTTCTAATCCGTGTACAAAAACTGAAGTTCCAAAATTCCAGAAGGTGTACACCAGAGCTATCAGCGCACCTATAAGGAAGGAGAAGCCGACGGCGGCATAAATAAATGTGTCGGTCCTGTCCAAGATACTGCCCGCTGCATGCGCAATGGGGTCCTTTTGTATATATCTTCTCTCTTCCTCTTGCATGCGCTGCAAATTGCGCTCATACTCTGTTTGCTCAGCTTGCGATGCACTTTGCTCGGGTTGTGTGCTGTCTTGTTCGCCCACACCCACTTTATAGTTTGCCATGCATGCTGCTCCCTTTCAATTCTAAGCTGTAGTGATTGTGCGCCCCCTTCAATTATAACTGGTTTGATTACGATTCTTCAACAGGAGTGTGCGTCGTCGCAATTTGGCGTGGGTACCCAGCTACCCCCAATTATTTTTCACCTTGTCAAAGCATAGCAAGGTGTGCTATACTTTGAGCGAGCAGAGCGGCGACTAGCGCTGAAGTCGCATTACAGCGACGTTCACAACACATAGATCGCAGTTCAGTTTGGGATAAGCTCGACGAGTCACTTGCATAATTGTCAAACCGGGGTGTAGCGCAGTCGGCTAGCGCGCAGCGTTCGGGACGCTGAGGTCGGAGGTTCAAGTCCTCTCACCCCGACCAGGATGACGCACATCTCCTTTGGTGTTAGTCATATCAATTCCACGGGTCAATGAAGGAGTTAAGGAATGCGGAGGTACCAGATACAGGCTCCTGCCAACGCGGGCTGCTATCTGATCACTATGCTCACCGCTAGCATGCAACAGATGGTGAATAGTGTTCCTCTTGCTGTTCCTTGCTCACCTGGATATGCAAGAAACCTTCGTTCTTATCCACCTAGTCATCGTCGCAGGCGGTGATAAAGGCTGAAGCTAAGGCACATGTCTGTCTTGCTTCGGGTTTCTTCCTCGCCGTCTGCCTTGGTTATCGACACTGACAGAGAGGAAGGGAACGTATTCATGCCTGTTCTTGTATTGAATTCCTCGCTACAGCCTCTCTCGGTCATTCCAGAACGTCGCCTCATCGTCTTGCTCTCAAAGCAGAAGGTCACCTTCGTAGATGAGAATGTTCGTAGAGTGATCGAAGAAAGCATCGCCGCCCGTCGTCTTGATTTGGAGCGTCCTGTGATTGTGCAGTTGCTGGCTAATGTGCGCTTACCACGTATCGCCCTCCAGCCTACCAGAGCCAACATCTTGCTACGTGACGACGAAACGTGTCAGTACTGTGCCAAGCGCGCTCGTGACCTGACACTTGATCATATCATCCCTCGTTCTCGCGGCGGACAAAGTACCTGGGAAAATCTGGTTGCTTGCTGTAAAACGTGCAACGGCAAGAAGGGCAACCGATCGCTCAAAGAAGTAAATATGCACCTGATCCGTCAGCCACGGCCCTTGCCGCAAGAGTACGCGGGTGTCTTCCTACTGCGCTATCCCAAACTGCGTGAAGCCTACGAAGAGTTTCTTACGAGCTTCCATAGCGGTGGACAGAGCATGACTGCCTAAACCCACCAGAAAGTAATAGAGAGTTTGGGCAAACTCTCTATTACTTTCTGGTGGGTTTGTACCTATTCGATGTATCAAAACGTATCAGTATATGCAGAGTAATTATGGATAGTTAGGTCTATAAATTCACTCCAGCACCGTGTATTATATTGAGAGGCATTTTTCGGATAGGCATAACAGACTTATACGACCTCATCGGTCTAGAGGTCTTGCTGTTAATGTTATAGTTATAATGAAAGGGTCTCTGCTTTGTTCTAGCAACAACGCTGATTGCTGTACGCTAGAGGAAGGTGATTACATGATCGAGCAAACCACATTAGATGAAGCTTCGGCAAACTCAACGTTAGGAACTGTGTACCTTTGCTTACACGGACACTTCTACCAACCGCCGCGCGAAGAGCCATTTAGCGCTGCTATCCCTCACGAGCCAGGAGCTACTCCCTACCCAAACTTCAATGAAAAGATTACCGCTGAGTGCTACCGTCCTAACGCTATGGCTGGCAATTTCGATGCAATAAGCTTCGACCTTGGTCCTACCTTGGCGTCATGGCTAGAACAGGCACACCCCGACGTGTACCGCCGCATCATCGCTGCTGATCAGATTCACATGCTGCGCTACGGTGTGGGCAATGCACTGGCTCAGGCTTACAACCACACCATTCTGCCCCTGGCGACGCCCCGTGATAAGCTGACTCAGATACGCTGGGGATTGAGCGACTTCCACCATCGCTACGACCGCGATGCACATGGTATGTGGTTAGCAGAGACAGCGGTCGACATAGAGACTCTTGATCTGCTGGCACAATGTGGCGTCACCTATGTCGTGCTCGCTCCTTGGCAGACAGCAACGCCGATTGATCCCACCGAACCCTATATCATTCCACTGTATAGTGGTCGCAGTATTACCGCGTTCTTTTACAACGCTCCGCTCTCTGGTGGTGTTTCTTTCGACTGGGACACGACCAACGACGCCAACGTCTTTGCCGCTTCTTACCTGCCCGATCATCTCGTGCATGACAAGCGCGTCGCTGGCCAAGCACAACTGCTGCTCATCGCCACTGATGGCGAATTGTATGGCCATCACAAGCCTTGGCGCGATAAATTCCTGACGCACCTAGTGCGTCATGGTGCCCCCAATTACGGCTTTGAGGTCTGTACGCTCGAGCGCTATATGATCATGCATCCCCCGACGAAAGAGGCACGATTGCGCGTGCCGAGTGCGTGGAGCTGCGCCCATGGTATAGCCCGCTGGGACATAGGCTGTGAATGTACCGAAGGAGATAGTAGTTGGAAGAGCACACTCCGCCAAGCGCTCACCAATCTAGCACGACGCGGCGATGCTCTGTTTGAGAAGTATACACGCAGATTTCTGCGTGATCCGTGGGCTGCACGCGATGACTACCTCTCGTTGCGCAATGGCTGGCAGTCGCCAAAGAGCTTCTGGGCGCGTCATGGCCGATATGGGCGTCAACCTCTCAATAAACAGGTAGGTCGGCGCGTTCTGCTTCTGCTCGAAGCGCAATACTACCAACAGTATAGCTTTACTAGCTGTGGCTTTTTCTTTGAAGACCTGGATCGCATTGAGCCGCGCAACAACATCGCTTTTGCCCGCCGTGCTATTAGTCTCACTTGGCAAGCTCTCGGCGTCGATCTGCAGCGCGACTTCCTCAACGACCTGCAAGCTACGAAGAGTGCCCGCACGGGAGTAACCGGGGCAGACCTGTGCAGGCAGTTACCAGTCGTTGAACACAAACTGCTGCCACCTCTTTGAAAACTGATGTGAGAGTAGGCAGAACTGACTACTCTCACATTATCTTCTGGCGCTTCTGGCTCTTTGTTTTCGTTTCTCTTTGCGTGCAGCTTTGTTTTTCTTTTTGTTGGCTGCCGCACTCGGACGAGAAGATATCGCCGGAGTAGCAGGTTCATCTAGCATAGGGGGCATGCCAGGAAGGTCCATAGCTCCACCATACTGTTTTGCCAATTTTGCCCACGGACCCTTGCCGCTACTGACTTGGCGCATCATCGTGCGCATGTTGTTGAACTGATCTAGTAGTTGGTTCAGTTCCTGTATGCTCGTGCCACTGCCTTTAGCAATGCGCTTGCGACGGCTGCCGTTGATGATGTCGGGATTGCGCCGTTCTTCCAATGTCATGGAAAGGATCATGGCCTCAATGTACTTGAGCTGGTCTCCTTCCAACGCCTCTTCCATGTCGGGCATTGCCGCGAGCTTATTGAAGCCCGGCAACATCTCCATCACTTGACGCAGCGGACCCATACGCTTCAACTGGCGCATAGCCGTGAGGAAGTCCTCCAGGTCAAACTTTCCCTGTTTGAGCTTGGCTTGCGCCTTGAGTGCTTCTTGCTCGTCGATGGTCTCCTGAGCGCGTTCGATCAGCGAGAGCACATCTCCCATACCGAGTATACGTGATGCCAAGCGGTCTGGATAAAAAGGTTCCAGCGCGTCAGTCTTTTCGCCAACACCCATGAACTTAATCGGCACACCTGTCACCGAGCGAATGGAGAGTGCAGCACCACCCCTGGCATCACCATCCATCTTCGTCAGAATCATGCCAGTGAGCGAGACCGCCTTATTAAAGTCGTCAGCCACGCGTACAGCTTCTTGCCCAGTCATGGCATCGGCAACGAGCAATACCTCGCGTGGTTGTACTCGGTTGCGAATATTGACGACCTCTTGCATCATGCGCTCGTCAATGTTGAGGCGGCCCGCTGTGTCGAGGATCACCAGGGTGCAGGCTTGCTCACGCGCATAGTCGATTGCATGAGCGCATATATCAACGGGGTTGGCACCTGTCGGCTCTGCATAGACAGGGATGGTGAGTTGTTTGCCTAGTGTCTTCAACTGATTGACAGCAGCGGGACGGTACATATCAGCCGCGACCAGCAATGGGCGCTGGCCTTGCTTACGCAAATAGTTAGCGAGCTTAGCAGCAGTGGTCGTTTTACCAGAGCCTTGCAGACCTACTAGCATAATGATGGTAGGTGGAGGGCCTGCGAGATTGAGGGTGTTCTTTCCATCCGTGCCACCGAGCACCTCAATCAACTCTTCGTTCACGATAGAGAGCACCTGCTG
>JAFATZ010000211.1 GCA_019243675.1 Ktedonobacteraceae bacterium
GGCACAATATTTTTGTGGCTGAGTTGATGTGCGTAGCGAGCCTCACGCCGAAAACGTTCAACCGCCGTGGCGACATCCGTGCTCCCGCCCGTAAATGAAAGTACCTTGAGTGCTACCTGCATCACCTCAAAGGTATCACTAGCACGATACACTGCGCCCATACCGCCAAGTCCGATTAACGTCTCGATACGGTAGCGGCCAGCTACCACCGCCTCTGGTAAGAGGCAGCGGCAGAAGCCTTTTGTGCATTGTGGTGTTCCATTTGGATATGTTGCTTGGCAACGCGGATTAGGGCAACGTGGCATGGTGTTTCTTCCAACTAGTGAGCTTGTGTGTGTATGCATAGTGTAGGTGAATCAGCGGAATCTGTCAATGTTTTTTCTCTCTTCACGAGTGTGGTTGTTAGCGCTATAATGTCTAAGAAAGGATACTACACACGATGCTAGAAACGTTACCACTAGTCTTATTTATAGTGATGGCAGAGGTTTCAATAGGCTCATTTACTGTACTTGTGCTACTTGACTGGCGCAATGAAGTCAAGCGTGGCTTCCTCATTTCCTATGCCCTCATCTATTTGTGCTTGACGGGCCTCACCTATCTCTTCCAGCAGAGCTATGCATCCCCAGCGCTGCTAGCGACCTATCCACTATTAGATAAAGCCTGGGTAGGCTATCAAACACTGCCCTTGTTGCTCTTCTTCTTACTGATGATTCCCTATAATCTGCTCCTCTTGCTAGACAAGAAGGCCGGGGTAGAGCAAAAGAAGGAAGATGTCCAGTCCGCCGCTGTTCGCTTATCAACAGTGCGCCTTATGCGCTTGGTGATCGGCGGCTTGAGCGTTGCTGCTGGCCTCGCCACCCTGCTAGTAATGGCCATGATCTTTCGGCCACTGGCGGCTACAAATTTCGCCAGCGTCTTTACCGTGGCAAGCTTTTTTGCCGCTTCCCTGGCCCTTGGCGGCGTTTTGACCGCCATGTGGCTTGGTCACTGGTATCTGGTGACACCAGCGCTTTCAGAGAAGCCATTACAATTTGCAACCACTCTGGTGCTGCTAGGTGTGCTCGCGCAGGTAATTTTTGTCGTCTTCGCTGGTCCCAGTACTATGCATGCAAACCAGCAAGCGACCTCTACTACTGTTGTCGCAGCACCATCCTCTGGCGCTTCAGCTACGAGCAGGGAATTTGTCAAACCGGCTGATGTACCATCGGTCACGCCGCTCAGCCCCGACGCCATTGGCTGGGTGCGTATCCTGGTGGGCTTTATCATGCCCCTCGTACTCGGTGGTCTTGCCTGGAAGCTGATCCGTGACCGTTCGTTTCAATCCGCAACGGGTATGCTCTACCTCGTCGTCGTGTGTACGCTAGCGGGTGAAGCCATGGGGCGAGGGCTTTTCTTAGTGGGATTATAGTTGACGCTTCGCCCTCTCTCGCTCTTTGAGTTCGCGGCGCAGTATCTTGCCCGAAGCGTTCTTGGGAATAGCGTCGGTGAACTCAATGTAATGAATTTTCTTGTAGCCGGCAAGCTTAGCATTGGCAAAGGCGATAATGTCGTCTGCTGTCGCAGTATGCTCCTTGCGCATAACGACGTAGCCCTTGATAAGCTCGCCAGCCTCTTCGTCTGGTATCCCGATAACGGCGGCGTCCATAATAGCTGGATGCTCTAGCAAGAGCGACTCCAGTTCAGCGGGGGCGACGCCAAAGCCCTTGTACTTAATCATTTCTTTCTTACGGTCAACGATATAGGTAAAACCATCCTCGTCGACGTGACCAATGTCGCCTGTATAGAACCAGCCATCACGCAGAACCCTTGCCGTTTCTTCTGCTGCCTTCCAGTAGCCCTTCATAATCTGTGGACCACGCACAATGATCTCGCCATGTGTACCCGCTGGCACCTCGCGCTCACCCGTCTCCATATCGACAATCTTCTGCTCCGTATTGTGTATAGGCATGCCCACACTCGCCATGCGCACAATGGGGTATGGTTGTGAGTGCGTCAATGGAGAAGCTTCTGTCATACCATAGCCCTGTACTACTGTAATCCCCGTCTTTTCCTGCAGCTTACGAGCAGGTTCCAAGGCCATGGGAGCACCACCGGAGAAGATGAAACGTACGCTCTTCAGCTTGCTCAAATCGATGGAGGCGTTGGCCAGTGCCAGAATAATGGGTGGTACTACAAAGTAGTAGGTCACGGCATGCTG
>JAFATZ010000095.1 GCA_019243675.1 Ktedonobacteraceae bacterium
CGTAAGCCTCCACGATGCACTAAACGAGGGAGCATATTTGGATGTGTCACCTGAGTGAGATGAAGGCACGGTTCACATAAGCGTTTGCCCAATAGCCGCACGTTGCCAACCCGAAACTCACGCTGCACCAGATGATTAAGTGCAACACCTCTCGTTACGATATTGCGCCTCGCGTCGCCAGCCTGCAGTGTGGCAAGCTCGGCGTCCTCTCTTTTGAGTGCTTCAATCGTCTCGCTCTCAATCAAGGTAATCTCATAACTTGGCCCATGAAAGCGAGAAAAATAACCTTTTCCCAGGAAGTAGCGATCTCCTTCAATACCCCACCCTGGCACCACGTGTGCTTCCCGTATTTCGCTCATAGGTTGCCCTTGTGCTTGCGTAATATGTAGTGAAACCACACAACCTTTCCACATGCGCTTTGTATCCTCTTATGTTTTCTGGCTCTCGTCTTCTGCCCTACTCTTCTTTGCCCTTGCTGGATAAGCACTACTTTACTATGTATAAACTCTGCTGTCAATAGTGGTCGTATTTCCGAAAACACTACCATCTCGGTCAGCCCGCCCTAGCCTTTGTGCTCAGCAATGACAACTCAACCCCATTGTGGTAAAATATGCACAATAAGGATGGGTAAGGTCGATAAACTTGCAGATATCGACCACTCTCTTCTGAACCGACAAGGCTACACGGCCATGAGTACAAGAAAACGCATTCTGCCTGTGAAAGCGACAAAAACATTTCTCTGGCAGCGGTACCTACTCGATAGTCTGCTGGCTTGCATAGGGTCTCTGCTCGTCACGGGCTTAATCGTGCTGTTTCAACTGTATCCGCTTATTCCCAACATTTCGATTGTCTATCTATTCGTCGTGCTGACTCTGGCTAGTACACGCGGACGCTATGCCGCGATTCTTGCCTCGCTCGTCGCCTTTCTTTCGTTCGACTACTTTCTTGTTCCACCTTTGTATGTGTTCACCATCGGTCAGGTGGAAGAGTGGATTGCACTCCTTGTCTTCCTGGTGACCGCCATTCTCACTAGCCAGCTCGCCGTAGCCCTACGTAATCGTGCCGAGGATGCGCGCCGTCGAGAGCGTGAGACGCGCATCCTCTACGATCTGGTACGCGTCACAAACAGCGAGGCCGAACCTGAACATCAACTCAATGCTATCGCCAGGGCTGTCGTCGATGTGTTTTCTGGCTGGGGTGTGCAGGATTGCGCTATCTTACAGCCGAATGCCATAAAAGGACTGCACGTGCAAGCTAGTGCTTATGAGCCAATAGAACACATCACGCTCTCAGCCGACGAGCAGGCCACCGCCACCTGGGTCTTCGAGCGCGGGCACATCCTAGATCTCTGCGAGGACACTATACCTGCCTCTTCTCGTCATTTTAGACAGCGACTCATCATTCGCAGCACTACATATGGAAGAGCTGTTCATTGTTCGCTACGTTTCATCCCTCTGAAACTGAGACAAAAAGTGATCGGCGTTCTACGCCTGCGTATTCAGCACAATGCACGCTACTTCCCTCAAGAGGAGCTTCTGGGAGGAGAGCCGTTCCACTCAACCGAGCCAACTTCCTTCTTCTGGACGTTTCTAAACCAGGTGACGATTCTGGTGGAACGCGCACGCTTACAAAGTGAAAATGTACGCATTGAGGTCTTACAACGCACGGATGCCCTGCGCGCCGCTCTGCTCTCGTCGGTTTCGCACGACCTACGTACTCCCTTGACCTCAATCAAAGCTGCCGCCAGTTCTCTCTTGCAACAGGATGTACAATGGGATGAGGAGACACAGCAAGGTTTTGCCCACACCATCGAACATGAGGCTGATCGCCTCAACCGCCTTGTTGGCAACCTGCTCGATATGTCACGCATCGAGGACGGAGCGCTCAAGCCAGAGAAAGAGCAGTACTCACTGACGGCCCTCATTCAGGATGTGTTAGGACGTTCCTGCCTACTCTTCGCGAACCGTTCCATTTGTACGCATCTGCCAGAAGACGACCTACTGCTCGTTGATGTCGACTACCTCCATATGAACCAAGTACTCACCAACCTTATTGAGAATGCAGTACGCTATACTCCGCCGGAGTCGCCCATTGAGGTAAGCGCCAGACGCAAGGGGGAGAGGCTCATTCTGACCGTTGCTGATCGCGGTCCCGGTGTTCCTCCTGCAGATCTGGAGCGCATCTTCGATAAGTTCTATCGTGTCTTACATGGCAAGCAACAACCGCCAGTTCCGCGAGGTTCCGGTCTTGGACTCGCTGTCTGCAAGGGCTTGGTCGAGGCTAATGGTGGACATATCTGGGCGGAACTGCGAGAGGGAGGAGGATTGATCGTCTCTGTCACCCTCCTCCGCAGCGAACACGAAAGGATCGAGTAATGACCAAGCCCGGTGCTGCTATCCTGGTTGTAGATGACGAACCAGAAATTGTGCGGGCCCTCCAGCGAAGCCTTACCGCCCATGGTTACAAGGTCTTCACGGCGACAAGCGGCGAAGAAGCCATTGAGGCAGTGAGCAGGACGCATGCTGATCTAATACTACTGGATCTCCTTCTGCCTGATATGAGCGGCCTAGAGGTTACCCGTCAGATACGAGCCGTCTCGAATATCCCCATTATTGTCCTTTCCGTCAAAGATGCCGAACGTGACAAGGTGGAGGCACTGGACCTGGGAGCCGATGACTATGTTGCTAAGCCCTTTGGCATTGATGAGGTGCTGGCTCGTGTTCGTGTCGCCCTGCGACATCTTGCCCAAGCCCCCAGTGGCTCGACCCCATATTTTCAAGCAGGCCCCCTGTCGATTGATTTTGCTCTGAGGCGCGTCCTGCTGAGTGGGAAGGAGATCGCCCTGACACCTACTGAGTACGATTTACTCAAGGTCTTCATCACTCACCGCGGCAAGCTCCTGACACGTCAAATGCTCCTGAGAGAGGTTTGGGGAAACGATGCCTATGGTCGCGTGCATAGCCTGCACGTCTACGTCGCGCAGTTGCGCCAGAAGATCGAGCCGATTCCCGAACAGCCAAGCTTCATTCTGACGATCCCAGGTGTGGGATACCGTTTCAACGATTCCCTTGAATCACAAGAGTGAGATCTCCTGCTGCCAAGAACCAGCAAAGGAAAACCCTCAAACGCTTCTCTTGAGAATGTCTTGAGCAAACCACCTTCTCCTCTTGAGAACATCCAGATACAATATGCGCTTATCCAGAGCGTACACTGAGCTTTTTTGGGCTATAGTGATTCTGAGAACAGAAGAGTTCTGTGGAGGATCACCTCTACCGATCTCTTCAGAACATTCAACTCAGGAGAAGATAATGACAAGCCGTTGGCTCTTCCCCTTCACATGGGGGATAGATACGCAGGCACTTGATGCTGCGCTGCGGCTGGCCGAAGCGGATTCTGCCACACTGGTGGCAGCCTCGCTGATCGTCGAACCGCAAGGGAAACGATCTCGTGGGCCACGCCTAGAACATATCCAACAATCGAAAGATTTCTTGGAGGCTCTCAAGTACACAGCAAGGCGAGTGCCGGTCCCCATTGAGTGCTACGAGGTCTGGACGCCTAATGTGATCACCAGCCTTGAGAAGCTGCCAAGCGAACTGAACTGTGAGTGTATGCTACTAGTGAGCCGGGGAGGCAAGATGCTTTTGTTGCAGACCGAAGAGTTTGAGCACTTGCTCCTTGCACCACCAGTAGAGCTGATGCTGGTCCAAGTTCCGCAGCATACAGAGCAGCGTCTTCCACGCCAGGTAGCAGCCCGATTGCGCGGTTGGCTACATGGGCCGTGGAAGCAGCCAGAGACCGTCGAGCTACTTCTGGATGTACGTTCTCCTTCCTCCAGACAACGCCGCTCTCATAGCTACCCTTCGGACCAGTCAGGGAGGTACGTGCCAGAGAAAAAGACACACCAAAAGGTTACACTCCTATGAGGACCGTTGAACACCTTCTGCCTATCGAGCCAAGCAAAAGGCGTCCCAGACTGCAATATCTGCTCGATAGTGTGCTAGCATCCGTTGGCTCATTGCTTGTCACAGGTATCATTTATGTGTTCGGACTCTATCCGCGTATTCCTAACATTTCGATTATCTACTTGCTCATCGTCCTGCTATTGGCAAGTACACGCGGTCGCTACGCCGCGATCCTCGCATCCATAGTGGCTTTTCTCTCCTTCGACTATTTCCTCGTTCCTCCCCTGTATGTCTTTACTATCAGCCGCGTAGAAGAATGGGTCGCGCTGTTCGTCTTCCTGGTGACGGCTATTCTGACTAGTCAACTGGCTGTGACGTTGCGCGAACATGCTCAAGAGGCATCACGGCGGGAGCGTGAGACTCGTGTCCTCTACGATCTACTGAGCGTGACCAACCGTGAAGCAGAAACAGAATCTCAACTGCACGCCATCGCTCTGGCCGTTGTCGATGTATTGTCCTCATGGGGTGTGCATGATTGTGCCATCCTTCAACCCGATGCCTCGGGAACTTTGCAAGTCCAGGCCAGCGCCTATCAGCCTGTCGAAAAAATCACCCTCTCATCCGATGAAAAAGCCATCGCCGCCTGGGTGATGACCCATGGTCGAACGATGGGCCTCTATGATGATGCCACTCTTGCCACTTCCACATCCCCTCGTTTTGTGCAACGTGTCATCGTGAAGAGCACTGCGGCAGGGAGAGCGGTAGGTCGTTCGCTTCGCCTAGTGCCGCTCAAACTGGGCGAGAGAGTAGTAGGTGTGCTTCGCCTGCGAGTCCTGGATGGTCCACAACGATTTCCCAGTGAGGAACGTCTGGAAGAGGAACAAAAACGACCCGATGCCGCTACCTCCTTCTTCTGGACCTTTCTCGGGCAGGTGACTGCTCTGGTTGAGCGTGCGCGCTTGCGGCAGGAAAACCTCCGCATCGCGGTCTTGCAGAGCACCGATGCCCTGCGTGCTGCCTTGCTCTCATCAGTCTCGCACGATCTTCGCACTCCCCTGACCTCCATTAAAGCAGCAGCAAGCTCGCTTTTACAGGAAGATGTACATTGGGACGAGGAGGCGCAGCGAAGCTTCGCACGTGTGATTGAACGCGAGGCGGACCGCCTCAATCGCTTGGTAAGCAACCTGCTGGACATGTCGCGTATCGAGGAGGGCGCGCTCAAACCAGAAAAAGAGGAATACTCGCTCACTGCCCTCATCCATGACGTTCTTAGCCGTCTTGAGCCGCTTTTGGAAGGGCGTGATGTGCGTACCTACCTGCCCAATGACCTGCTTCTGGTCGAGTTAGACTACCTGATGATCGACCAAGTTCTGACCAATCTTCTTGAGAACGCCATCCGTTATACTCCCCGGGAGTCACCCATCGAACTGAGCGCGCACCTCGACGGGGATCAGGTTATCATGAGCGTGGCCGACCGTGGCCCCGGCATTCCTCCTACCGATCTTGAGCGGGTCTTCGACAAGTTCTACCGTGTTCTGCAGGGGAAGCACCCTGCCGGGTATCCCATGGGCTCAGGCCTCGGGTTGACCGTCAGCAAGGGACTGGTCGAAGCACACGGTGGACGTATCTGGGCCGAACTGCGCGATGGTGGAGGACTGACCGTCTACGTGACATTGCCAGTCGGCAAGTGCGGAAGGAGCGGTTGATGAAGAACCGTGGGATTTCTATTCTGGTGGTCGATGACGAACGCGAAATTGTGCGTGTCTTACAACGCAGCCTCAACACCTACGGCTACACGGTTTTCACCGCAAGCACCGGTGAAGAAGCCATCGAGAAGCTGGCTCAGCATCGACCCGATCTGCTGCTACTCGACCTCCTGCTTCCAGGGATGAGCGGCCTAGACGTGTGTCGGCAAGTGCGGGCAACGTCCAATGTGCCTATCATCGTCCTCTCGGTCAAAAATACTGAACGCGACAAGGTCGAAGCGCTCGACTTGGGAGCCGATGACTACGTCGCCAAGCCCTTTGGCACGAAGGAGGTTCTAGCCCGTGTACGCGTTGTCCTGCGCCGCGTGATCCAACCTCCAAGGGGTATTGAGCCGAAGTTTGAAGCAGGTCCGCTCTCCGTTGATTTTGCCCGTCGGTCAGTGCAGATTGATGGCCAGGAGGTCGCCTTGACACCCACGGAATATGACCTTCTCAAAGTCTTCATCACTCACCGTGGCAAGATTCTCACACGCCAGATGCTGCTGAGTGAGGTCTGGGGAGCTAATGCACATGTCAAGGCTCATAGCCTGCATGTCTATGTCGCACAACTGCGCCAGAAGATTGAACCGATCAGTGGGCGTCCGAGGTTTATCCTGACCGTCCCCAGCGTCGGCTATCGCTTCACTGATGAGATAGTACACGAGGAGAGCCATGAAACAGTGCAGCAATCTTGAGCATATCTTGAGCAATTTTGTAGACATCTTGAGAATATCTAGTAACATCATCAATATATCCAGAAGGCACATTTACTCATCCTGAGTTACACTTGAGTTGGAGGGTAGGAAGCACAGTGAGAACAGAAGGAAGGGGATATCTGCATGCCCGGAGCACGCATCTTAGTGGTCGAAGACGATGAGGTCATACGCGATCTGGTGGAACGCAACCTCCAGGCGTGCCAGCACGAAGTCAGCCTTGCATCCAATGGCGAGAGTGCTCTCGCACAACTGCAAGCCAACCAGTTCGATCTTATCGTGCTGGATATCAACCTGCCGGATCAGACTGGCTGGGAGGTACTGCGCACTGCCCAACGTGAAGGATGGTTGCGCCCACAGGAGATCAATGGTGACAACCAGAAACTCCCTGTAGTGGTGCTTTCCGCTGTCAGAGTGAGTCCACGTCGCTTAGTGGAGTTTCACCCTCTAGCCTACCTGCCCAAACCATTTCCAATGGAGGCACTTCTGCGCCTAGCTTCTGAGGCAGCAAAGCGAAGAATGGGCAATCCTGTACGAGAACTGACTGAAGAACTCGAAGATGGATAGCCTGAAGAAGAAGAACTGTATGCTTCATCTGCTCTAGGTCAGAGAAGGAGGAATTGCATGCTTGATCTGATTGTCATCGTCGTCACCATTGTCACCTTTATCGCGTTTATCGGCTTTACCGAAGGTTGCGAACGTCTGTAAGCAAGGAGAATCTGTGATGAATACTCCCCTTGAGTATATCCTGGTAGGTATTGTGACTCTGGCCATCCTAGTCTATCTGATCATTGCACTACTCAAACCTGAGCTTTTTTAGTTGTCTTTCGTGTGAAAAAAGTGAGGAAACCCTATGCCTGTTACACTGAATAGTGTCCTGCAGGTGACTATCTTCATGATCATCGTGCTGCTCATCACCAAGCCGCTTGGCCTCTACCTGACCAAGGTCTTTGCAGGTGAACGCACTTGGCTCTCGCCGATCTTTGTACCTATTGAACGCCTCTTTTACCGACTCTCTGGCATCGACCCGGAAAAGGAGCAAAAATGGACCGAGTACATGATCGCCGTGCTCATTTTCAGCCTGGTCGGTATGCTGCTCTTGTATCTGATTGAGCGCACTCAGCAGTGGCATGGAACACTCTTTAACCCACAAAACTTCGGACCAGTGGAGCAGCAGCTTGCCTTCAATACTGCCTCCAGTTTTACCACCAACACCAATTGGCAGTTCTACACTGGTGAGCAGACTATGAGCTACCTGACCCAGATGGCCGGCCTGACCTTTCACCAGTTTGTCTCCGCTGCCGCTGGCATCGCCCTGGCAGTAGCGTTGGTGCGCGGGCTGGCCCGCCGTAGCGCCCAGCACCTGGGCAACTTCTGGGTGGACATAGTCCGCTGCACGCTCTACATCCTATTGCCCATTTGTTTTGTGGGAGCGCTGGTTTTCGTCTCGCAGGGCATGATCCAGAACTTCAGCCCCTACACGGTGGTCCATACCCTTGATGGCACGACGCAAACCATCGCCCAGGGGCCAGTCGCCTCGATGGAAATCATCAAAGACCTGGGCACCAACGGTGGTGGCTTCTTCAACGTCAACGCGGCTCATCCCTATGAGAACCCCAACGCCTTCACCGCCATGCTGATCATCCTTTGTGAAATTTCTCTGGGAGCTGGTCTGTTCTACATGTTCGGCAAGATGGTCGGCGATACCCGCCAGGGCTGGGTGCTCTGGATTGTCTCAGCCATCCTCTTCATCGTTGGTATGGCGGTCGTTATACCAGCCGAGCAGGTCGGCAATCCTCTGCTCACG
>JAFATZ010000102.1 GCA_019243675.1 Ktedonobacteraceae bacterium
GGACGCGACCTGTTGAATAACCTACCCGCGCTTTCCAAAGGCCAGGTCATCGTAGCCGGAGCGGCTGTCAACACGCCTGTCATCTGCCGCGTACGCCCGCGCTACACCCAGCACGGTGGTGAGAGTAAGGATGCCCCCGATATGTGGCGTCGCTACTTCAGCCCAGAATCACAGGAGAGCCGTCGTCGTAGCGAAGCCCCGCTGAATGGCAACAAGCCTTTTAATCTCATGAGATGACGATTGGAGTTCTATCCATATCTCCTACCAACTTGCCAAAGGAGAGGGGGACCAAATAAAGTATAACTATGATGAAAAAAGGAGTGTAAAATATGTCAATTGAAATTGCAACGGCATCTCTTCGGGAGCTTGGAAAGCTGGATGGAGATAGGATTATTATCGGAGAGATTGACGATAAGCTCCTTAATCTTCCTAGTTATCGTGACCTATATGATCGTTGGGAACGGCAACAATGGAGTACACAAAATCTGGATTTTCGTGTTGATCGGCAGCAGTGGTCGGAAGTTCCTGAGCAGAGTCGTCCGATTTGGATGAGTGCATTTGTCAACTTTTTGCAAGGCGAGGTCAGTGTTACAAACACGCTAATTCCCTTTTGCGCTGCTGTGCCAACTGAGGAGCAGCGCTTCTTTCTCACCACCCAGTTGAGCGACGAGGCGCGTCATTCTATATTTTTTGAGCGTTTTTTTAGGGAAGTGTTGATGCTAGATGG
Source organism: Ktedonobacteraceae bacterium (assembly GCA_019243675.1). Classification (GTDB taxonomy): domain Bacteria; phylum Chloroflexota; class Ktedonobacteria; order Ktedonobacterales; family Ktedonobacteraceae; genus JAFATZ01. The sequence goes on from JAFATZ010000102.1 coordinate 728, forward strand.
ACCAGATATTGAGTCGCTTCTTGTTCAGGTCAGGTCTTTCCTTGATCCAGCATCGAGCAAGATTTTGGTGGATGGCCTCGCGGAGGTTGGTCAAAGAGTTCATAGTGCTCCAAAAAATATGGACTATTTAGTTGAAGGTATTACTCTCTATCATATTATTACTGAAGGGACGCTGGCATTAGCCGCTCAACGCGACATGCTCAAACGTAATAAGCGGTTGGGCTTTTATCCCGGCTTTCAGCAAGGATTTACTGCTGTGGCCCGCGACGAGTCGCGGCATGTGCTTTTTGGGGTAAAATTCCTGCGGGACATGGTACAAGAGAGTGCGGGATTTGCTGTTATCATTCGCAACACAATTGCACGCTATATGCCAGAAATCCATGCAACACTATACGGTTCGGATGCCCAACGCACCGTTATGGCATCCTTGGGCGAAGATCCTGACGATGTTCTCAACTTTGGTTTAAATTCTTTACATAAGAAGCTGAAGGTCATAGGGATTACACCCGATTTTAATGGGTAGAGGCCCGATTGATCGTGCCCACGGGGGCGGGGGCACGATCAATCGGGCCTCTACGAGAGTGTATTGCCCACTAATTCGCCTTTACTGAGAGGACCAATAGCAGCGACGGTAAGTGGATTAAGAGGAGAGAAGCGCTGCAATACCTCATGTACCTGCTCTTGCGTTATGGCATCGATAGCATCTTTCACCTCTTGTATTGTCACAATCTTGCGGTCATACCACCAGGAGCGTGTAATTGCTCCCATACGGGCGGCAGAGCCTTCGCTACGCATCACATTCTCACTCTTTAACTGCACCTTGGCTCGCTCTAGCTCATCGGCAGTAATGCCCTCTTGCTCTAGTTTGCGCAGCTCATTGACGATCACCTGCAAGCACTCCTGTCCCTGCTCAGGCGTCGTGCCAGCGTAAATGCGCATAGCACCCATGCGCTTGTTGCCAGCTAAGCCAGCAGAGACGCCATAGACGAGGCCACGTTTCTCGCGCACTTCGACGAAGAGGCGCGAAGTCATACCTCCGCCCAACACCTCGCTAATCACCATCGCTGCATAGTAGTCAGGGTCGGTATAGTTGGGGAAGGGAAACATCATACCCAGATGCTCTTGCTTGCCTTCCTGGTGCTGCAAGGCTATTTTCATTGTGGGTCTTGGCTCCGGGGGCGGAAAAGTTGCTGCCTCTCCGTGCCAATCATGGAAAAGTGCCTGCATCTTCTCTACCACATGATCCCAGTCGAATTTACCCGCGATAGCGAACAACAGGTTATTAGGCTGGTAACGCTCGCCCCAGAAGGCATGCAAATCCTGTTTGTCAATGTCGCGTACACTCTCGTTCGTGCCCAGTGCAGGGCGAGCCAGCGCAGTGCCTTCGTAGAAGTTCGCACGCACCAATTCAAAGATGCGGCTCATTGGTTCGTCCTCGCGACGGCGGATCTCTTGTAGTACAATATTACGCATCTGCACCAATTCGTCGGCAGGAAAAGTAGGCATGAGCAGCAATTCATGGAAGAGGTCAAGCGTGTCGTCAAACTTTGTATGCACTACCTGCGCCCAGAGCTGTGTGGCTTCCATACCAGTGCTAGCACCCTTACGCGCCCCTAGCGACTCAAACGCCTCATTCAGTGCGCGTGCATCCTTGTGCTTGGTGCCCTGAAAGAGCATATATTCAAACAGGTGGGCAAGTCCTTGTTTGTGCTCCGGCTCATGAATAACCCCTGCATCGAGTTGCAAGCCAAAGGTGGTAGAACTGAGGCTAGGCATATATTGGCCAAGCATTTCAATACCGTTGGGCAATTTGTGGTAGAAATAGTTCGGGGGGAGAGGTTGTTGATCGCTCATTTATTTTGAAGTGTCCTTTCTGAACAAGCGTTAAGATGTTTTATGGTATCATCAGTATACCACAGCCTAGGTAGAGCATAGCTTAAAAGGATGGACTTGGCACTATGAACGAAATAGCGGGAAAATTGTGTGTATACACGTGCCATGACGTGGATGTCAAAGCAGTCGATGTGCTTCGTTCCCAAATCCCCATCACGCCACGAGAACGTTTTGATGTCCTAACAACACTACGTGGGAGCACCCAACATTTCAACGTCTTCTTTGGTGCTAGCTTGGGGAATGCAGGGGCAGACCAAGCAGATGCAGTGATAGCCGTTTGTGAAAGAGATTACAGTACGCTGCAAGCCTACTTTGCTGACATCACTCCGCCAGGATTACCTTTTAATGTGATTATCACCCCAAATATCCTCGGTGCATACCATTATGGATGTGGCGTAGTGGACCTCTACTGCCAGGACAGTAGCAATACTGACTTTATCAATATGCTGGTAGTAGCAGAAGAGGTTGAGGTATTTGCGCATGCGCAAGACAGGGGTTGGGATTGCTCAGCGACAAACGGAGAGGGACTTTCACGGGTTCTGTCAGAAGCACTCTATCCAAAAGAAGGAATTCTTGTCGCACCAGCCTGGCTCGATAATGGCCGTCCCGACTACATTACAGCAAACGAGAACACCGATGTAGACATAGTTTCAAACGGTTGTGCAGTGCTCTTCCTAAACTGGCTACACAGCCAACTTGGCTTCAGTTGGGCACAAATTGTCCAGGCTGGGGGAGCCAGTCTGGCACAAACGTACACGAACTTGACTGGTCAGGGTGATGCATATGCCTATTTCCGAGCACAGATGAAAAGTTATTTCCCCGAGGATAGGCCCTCAGGACTAATGATAAACAACCCATTTCCGAGCTAGTTAACCCGTCTCTGCCTTTGCACAGTTTGAAGCTTCAGTGTGGTTTCAAGCATCATCCCGCAGCTACTACAAAAATTCGCATGCGAAGGCAGGACGGCACTACAATTTGTACAATGTATCTTGGTCGTCAGGATATCATTATTACTGTCGTTCTTTCTCTTCCAGTATGGAAACCACCAGTTCAAATTCCCTAAAAGCTGCATTGTTGCTGGTACAAGCAAACAGCGAATAATCGTGGCATCTACCAGCACAGAGACAGTAACACCGAGTCCCAACTCTTTGGTCGCAATCAATGAAGTGAAGATGAATGAGCCAGAGACGATGACGAAGAGAAGGGCCGCATTGGTAATCATACTTCCTGTTTTTTCAAGGCCAAGGGCAACTGCTGTACTATTATCGTGGATGCGCAGCCATTCTTCACGCATACGAGTGAGTAAGAACACTTCGTAGTCCATCGAGAGACCGAACAGGATGCAAAACATCAAAATGGGGGTAAAACATATAATAAACCCAGGAGACGTGAAGTTGAGCAATCTATCAAAATGGCCTTGCTGGAAGACAAAAACCAACGCTCCATAAGCCGCACTGATTGAGATGATATCCATGAGGATGGCCTTCAACGGCAGTAAAACAGAGCGGAATGTGAAGAGCAGCAAGACATAGGTGGCCAGTAAAATAAAAAGCAGGGCAAAAAAGAAGTGTCCATAAAGCACATCGTTGAAGTCCAGGTTTGCAGCACGTAGACCGCCGACAAGGATATGCAAATTTTGCTTGATAGCCGGACTCATCGACCGGAGCTGATGAATGAGTGTTTGCTCTGCGTTACTACCTAGCAGAGCATCGGTCTTGACGAGCATGACCGTTGTGTCATTGTTAGTGGTAGCAGCGACAAATTGTGCCAGTTCTGGAATACGTTGGTATATTCCCGTGGTATAGAGATATATGAGCTGCTGAGAAGTTACCTCCGTTGAGTCTGGTTGGGTTAAGCTAATAACATTGGCAACATGCGGTTGTGTCGAGATCCACTGTGTGATATTTTGGATGCGCACTAACTGGGCTTCATCTAGCATATGAGACCCGTCAGGTGTCTGCACAATGACGACAATGGGATCTTGATTGGCCAGCGGATATTGAGATCTAAGCACTTCAAGGCCCCGATAAGCTTGTGAATCTGCTGGAAGAGTGGAGGCATCGGGTAATCTTGGATTGAGAGCGAGGGCAGGCCAGCCCAATGCAAGCAGTAATGCTGTAGCAAGGACGATAATAACTATGGGACGTTTCATAACCAGCAGCGCCCAGCGCTGCCAGAACATCCTTGGCTCTGCGCGGGATTCGCTAGACTGTAAGTGGTTGTTCCGTTGAGTGAGCAAAGGGAGGCGAAGCGCATTGATCCGCTTTCCCAGAATACTTAAAAGGGCTGGTAGAAGTGTCAGGGCAGCCAGAAGAGTGACGCTAGTAGCAGCCATACCACCGATGCCAAATGAAGTTGTTAGACCAATACCGATAAAGAGCAATCCGGCAAAACCAATGATTACAACCATGCCGCTATGAAAGATCGCCTCACCCGCTGTTGCCATGACGATGGCAATTGCCTCTGGTACTGCATGTCCTCGGGCCAGTTCCTCACGGAAACGGCGCACCATCAAGAGGCTATAGTCGATAGAGAGTCCAAGCCCAATAATGGAAACGACGTTCAAGACAAAAATGTTCATGTCAGCGAACATGGCAAAGCCGTAAATGATGGCACTTGCAACTGAGAGGGTTATCAGTGCCAGCATTACTGGTATGAGTGCAGCCCATAGCGTACCGAAGACGATCAGCAAGACGATGAAAGTAAGTGGCAGAGCGACCGATTTGGCAGCTTCACTTACTGTCTCCACGTCCTTCGGAAGCTCATCGGTGACAACTGGTTCTCCCGTCAGCAGAATCCGAGCAGGACCGATAGGGAGATGCGAAAGCAGTTTACGCAATGACGGGACCTGTTGTGCAACTGTGTCGTTGTCCTCATCAAAGCCTACCTGTACGACCGTTGTGCGCTTGTCTCTGCCTACTGGGCCTGCTGTCACGGAGATCGCGTGTGGAACTGTTTGGACTTGCCTCATCACTGTCTGCACTTCTTGCTGATAAGCAGGGCTATCAACAGGACTTGTAGATGACTGGAACACGATCTGGATGTAGTTGGTAGGCTGATGCAGCCGAGAAGTTAACACCTGATCCACCCGGTTGTACTCACTTCCGCTAATTGTATAGCCGCTATTGTGTAAGCCAGTGGATACTAATTGACTGAACGGAATGCTGGGTAGTATAGCTGCTATCCAAAGCATTACGATCACCCAGCGAATATCGTAGATGAACTGTCCGTATCGCATTATGTTCCTTGTTTCTTGATGCAACAAAAAAACTTACGTTGTCAAAAGGAGGCTGTCTGCTTCGGTTGTCGGCTCTGCCACTAGTTGTTCAGTCAGAGTAGTCGCCAAGTCGCTGATACTTTGCTTCTGAAGGAGGTGCATCATAGGAATATCCACACTCATGTCCTGTTGGATTTGACTGCGCAGTTCCATGGCTGTCAGCGAGTCAATACCCATATCTGCAGTCAATTGCTGGGTGTCGAGGCGAGAGGCCGATATGCCAAGGATGCTGGCAAGCATCTTGTTGAGGCGCGTCCTCATAAACTCCTGGCGTTCCTCCCCGGTCATCTTGAGCAGTATCACGCGCAGGTTTTTCTCTGGCTGTTCTAGTATTTCTGGCTGCTCCTGTTCCTGGGAGAGGAGATGTGTCCATCTGGTCGTAACTGATAGGCTCGACGAAAGCATTTTCAGACGACCCCAATCCACCTTGGCGATAGTGATCTGCGTTTGCTTCTCTTGCAGAAAGCGACCAAGCAGAGTTAAGGCTTGATCGGGAGACATAGCTTGGATTCCACTGCGCTCTAGATGAGCATGGATTTGGCTATGGCGAGCTACGTACCCTACTTGAGCCAGTGCTCCCCATTCCACTGCTAATGCTGGAAGTCTCTGGGCTACGCGATAACGCGCTAGTGCCTCAAGAAAGAGGTTTCCGGCTGCGTAATTACCTTGCCCAATATTGCCCAGTAATGCACTGATAGAAGAGAAAAGAACAAAAAACTCCAGCGGCATTGCAAGCGTGTGTTTATGTAAATTCCAGGCCCCTAGCATCTTGGGTGCCACCACCTTTTTGAGTGTCGTTGCATCAAGCTGGCGTACCGGACGATCCTCCAGCACCATAGCGGCGTGCATGATACCTCGCAGTGGCGGGTACGTCGCGGTTAGCCTCTCTAACAGTTCGATAACCTCCTCTTCTCGTGTCACGTCTGCTTGTGCAACAAGGACTTGTATGCCTGCCACTTGCATTTCCTGCACTGCTTGCTGAGCTTCTGGTGTTGACGCACCACTACGACTAACCAGTACTAAGTGCCGCGCTCCATGCTCAACCATCCATTGTGCAGTTTTCAGGCCAAAGCCACTCAGCCCTCCCGTAATGAGGTAGGACGCATCTGCTCGGAACTTGCTTACTTGTGCTGGCGGGGCCTGCTGGACGGACGCATACTGGTCCTGCATGGACACTACAATTTTGCCAATATGGCGCGATTGCTGCATATAGCGGAACGCATCAACAATCTGCGAAAGTGCGAATAGTCGGTACGGAAGCGATCGATATATACCCTGCTCGAAGCGTTCAGCAACTTCATGCAATACCTGTGTTACCCGCTCCCTATCCCACGTAATCATCTCGCCAATATCAATGGCAAAGTAGGACAGACAACGATTAAAGTCCTGCAGACCTAGTTTGCTATTCTCCAGAAAATCACGTTTGCCAATTTCTAGAAAGCGACCAAAGCGCTGCAAAACGGCTAGGCTCTTACGCATTGCCTCTCCTGCCAGTGAGTTCAGCACAACATGTACCCCCTGGCCATTGGTCAGTTGCATAATTTCGTCGGCGAAGGCGAGAGAACGCGAATCCAGTACATGCTGTATGCCTAAAGAGCGCAGGTATTCTCGTTTCTCTGCGCTACCAGCCGTTGCGATGATCTCACCGCCAGCGTGCTGCACGATCTGTATCGCTGCTAAGCCCACACCCCCTGCCGCACCATGAATAAGGACACGTTCTCCTTGGCGTAGTTGTGCTAGGTGATGGAGGGCATAATGCGCTGTCACAAAGGTCGTTACGATAGTAGCAGCTTCTTCGGCACTCATGTATGTAGGTTTACGTACAAGTAATTGCGCGTCTGCAATCACCGAGGAACTAAAGCTGTGATAACCAAAGCCAAACACCTCATCTCCGACGTTGAAGTTTGTGACTCCCTCGCCTAGTGCAGTAATCTTACCAACACACTCCAGACCTAGGGCATAATCGGTCGTATCGCTGTATCTCACTTGAGCTTTAGCCGGAAGTAATCCCATCGCTAGTGCGACATCTTTGAAGTTCAACCCCGTAACAGATGGAGCTACCTCCACCATCCCAAGTCCAGGCTTAAGCCTATGGGCTGTGCGTATGACCAGATTATCAAGCGCTCCAGGAGCCGGAACATCTAGGAAATAGCGTGTATCTGGCATGGCTGCCGCTTCAGATGCTCGTATCTGTCGTACGTGCGGTGTACGTACTATGCGGTTCACAAAGCGAGCTGTATCACGTAACAACACCTCGCTTTCACCTGCCTGCGCACGCAATTCTTCCACGAGAGAGTGTATTTCTGCAGGACGATAGATCAGCTTTCCCTTCTGCCCTTGAGCAACACCAATATCAATCAGGGTGCAGTTCAGTTTCGGGTGCTCATTCATAATAACCCGGCTCAGTCCATACAAAGGAGCCTGCTCAATAGAGGACAGTGGCTCTGTCGTGGTTAACGTATAGACACCACTGGTAATGATCCATAGGTATGCTTTCCAATGTGTCTCTAACAGCGCCTGAACAATCCCGATGAGACTCAAACACCCAATATCTAGCGTGGCATCTAAGGATGCTGACGTAATCTCATCAGTTGTGCTATCTACACCCCATAAATAGACGAGGTGGTGCCCGATCAGACCTTCTGCTGAGAGCGTTTGCAGCATCAACTGCATATCCTCAGTGCAACCAGGGCGAAGAACAAAGCTGCTAGGTGCAGAGCGATGATAGTGTGTCCTCTTTTTCACGAGAATGATGTGCTCTGCAGAGGGAGCCAGCATCTGCTGCACTCGCTCTGCGAGGCCACTATCATCTGCAAAAATGATCCAGTTTTGCCCGCTTGCTCCAGTCGCAGGAGATATGGCAAGCGGCGATTGTTGTTCAAAACATGGATTCTGCGCAAGCAAGAGAGCAGTATTTAGCTGCTCTCCACTGTGTGGATGGGAGAGTACTGTTGTATTCACGAACCCAGCTTTGCTAAGCTCACGTAACCACTGTTCTTCGGATAACAGAGGCTGGAGCGGACGCAGAGTGCTATCCTGGAAAGTCCAGTAGTCCTTGAGCAGACCAAAGACAAGTAACATCAAGGGATTGTGCGCGTTGGTTGGCTCTACCAGAAAAAACAGTCCCTCGGAGGTCAGAAGGCTGTGTATATGATGTAACGTTTCATGCACGTCTCGTGTCAGATGCACAACATGAGAAGCGATAATGATATCAAAGCTCTGCATTTCAAAGCCCTGTTGTTGTGGGTCAAGGCCAATGTCCAGCAACTCGTAACAGACGAAAGGATACTTGTGATATTTCTGCTGTGCGGTTTGCAGAGCCAGTTCAGATACGTCACTAAAGACATACGTGGTTCTGTCCGCGGGAAGCAAGGGGAGTAGATGAGCCGTGGTACCTCCGGTTCCCGCTCCTATTTCTAGCACACGAATGTTTCTGTAAGCGGGTAAATGATCGATAATGTGTCGGAGAGCTTCTTGAACCAGTCTGTTGTCATCCTTGGTATCGGCTCCACTCTCATAGAAGTGTTCAAGCGTCCCAAAATCGCCGTTCGATGAGACAACGGTCAGTGGGTCGACCTGACCTTGTAAGATAGTTGCTAAACGACGCCCACAACGCGTAAGTAACAAGAGGTCCGCGTGACCTGCCGGAGCAGCAAAGAGCAGGTCGCGCAAGCATGATTCTGGATCGACGCTGTCTGGGATGCGGGCGACAACCCAAGCATCTTCTGTCTGCTGGAGGATGCCAGCATCGGCCAATGCCATACACCAGAGCGCTAGCAGTTGTTTATAGTGAGGATC
>JAFATZ010000232.1 GCA_019243675.1 Ktedonobacteraceae bacterium
CCAATGTCGGGAACTGCTTTGATAACGGTCTCACCCTCAATTGTCAGGATCAGGCGCAACACGCCATGAGTGCTGGGATGCTGGGGTCCCATGTTGATGGTCATCGTATCGACGCGTTGCCCATCCTCCAATTGCTGGCTGTCCTCAAGGGTGTCATAATGTTCTAGCTGTTGTTGTTGCATATATCCTCGTGTCTGGTATGCACATGCTCTTCTCTCATTATAGCTCTTCATTATAGAAGATCACAAGGAGCTATAAGGCATCTTGCAGCCTTCTGCCTTGAAGAGGTATGTTATTGCTTTGGCATCCCAGGTTCCTGGTTCGAATTGATTTTTGTGCGGCTCTCGTTCAACTCGCGCCCCTGTGGAGTGCGTAGTGTTTGGCTACCAACGCCGGGGTCACTATCATAGGGTACCTGTCCACCCCAATGTGGTTCAGGCAGATCAAAGCCGGAGAGAGGATAGTCCTTGCGCAGCGGATGCGTCGTCCAGTCATTCGGCATCAGAATGCGGCGCAGGTCAGGATGGTCAGTAAAGGTGAGGCCGAAGAGATCGTACACCTCGCGTTCGTACCAGTTAGCTCCTGGCCAGATATCTGTTACCGTCGGCAGTGCCGGATTTTTCTCGCGCCGTTGCCCAACCTGTATTTTCAAGCGTATGAAACATTGATTGGTAAGAGAAAGCAGTTGATAAAGCACATCGAAGCGCGGCACACGCTCAAGCCAATCTACTGCTGTAATCGTCTCAAGAAAGTCGTATTGCAGTTCCTCTTTCAGATAGGTGCATACAGATGCTAAATGTTCGGCCTTGAGTAAAATGGTCTGCTCGTCGCGAAAGTCACATGTCTCAATTACCGCGTGCGGAAACCTCTCTTGCACCAACTCTACCGTTGATGCCGCTGTTATAAGCATACGTGCAATATTCCTCGTATAGTCTTTGTGCTTCCCTTACAGTTCCTCACCGATAGGCCCTACCAGCTTAAGACCGCTATCCTTTAAAGGGTCGGGTGGATTGGGAATACCAGCGCGGATTTTGCGCTGTAACTCGTTGAAGCCGTAGAGCAGCATATCGGGCGTCGGGGGACAACCGGGGATGAAGACATCTACTGGCAGTATCTTGTCCACGCCCTGCACGATGGCATAGTTGTTGAAAACGCCACCACATGAGGCACAGGCTCCCATGGAGATTACCCACTTAGGCTCGGGCATCTGGTCGTAAATCTGTCGCAGGATCGGTGCCATCTTGACCGAGCAACGCCCTGCCACAATCATCAAGTCGGATTGGCGCGGCGAGGCACGATACACTTCGGCCCCAAATCGTGCAATGTCAAAGCGGTCGGCACTGGTCGCCATCATCTCAATAGCGCAGCAAGCTAGACCGAACAGAGCAGGCCACAGCGAGGAACTACGACCCCAATCGATCAATTTGTGTACCTGGGTCGTCAAAATTCCAAACTCGCCGTCTTTTGTGTGCATCGGCAGCACTTGTTGCGAGCGAACCGTCTGGCTATTCGAGATCGTCTGTACTGGCTCCCAGGGGTTCTTGACTACTCCCATGTGAACGCTCCCTTGCGCCAGACATAGATATAACCTACCATCAGAATCAGCAGGAAGACGAGCAGTTCAATCAGCCCAAAGACTTTCAACTGACGCATGAGAATTGCAAGTGGATAAAACGAAACAATTTCAATATCGAATACTATAAAGAGCATACCTGTCAAGAGATATTTAACGGGAAAGCGTCTTTTGGGCGCTGCAATCTCTTGCATGCCACACTCATAGGGTGCCAACTTCTCCGGTGTCGGTTTCTTGGGTCCAATAATAGTGGTAATGACCATCACTAAGACTCCGAAGAGGATAGCGAGGGCTACCATAATAAAAATAGGAAGTGTTGTTGCCATACGTTTATCCTAGCACAGCAGGGCGCGGGTGTCAAATTCTATGGTATCGGCTCATAAGACTCCGAGACAGATGGCAAGCGCTGCAAGATAGCGCGCAAGCTAAAGCCCTGTACGAACAGCGTGAAAAGTACAACGGCGTAGGTGGCAAAGATAAAGTTACTGCGGTTCGGCACATCTAGAGGTAATGCCAGCACCAGTGCCAGCGAGAGTGCTCCACGCAGACCACTCCAGAAGATGACAAAGCGCCATGAAGGCAAGCGCTTACCTGACACGGCAGGCAGACCACGGGGCAATGCGACTACTATCACGAAGCGCGCTACCAGCACAGCTATAATAGCCAGCCCTGCTGTAAAGAGCAGTGACACATTGTCCTGAGAGGTGAGAAAGCGTGTAGGATTCAACTGTATCCCTACAAGTAGGAAGAGCAGTGCGTTAGCAAGAAAGGCTACCACGCTCCAGAAGTTGTCAACCGCCTCACGCGTTTCCTCCGACATATCCATTGCCTGTCCACTGCCAAGGATCAAGCCCGCCAAAATAACGGCAAGAATGCCAGAGGTATGCAAAAAGTCGGCGAGCAGGTAGACGCCATAGGCCGTAACGATAGTAACGGTTGTTTCGATCAAAGGATCATCAATCATTTTGACGAAGCGATTGATGAGGAAGCCGCACACAGCACCAATGAGAGCACCTCCCCCCGCCTCCAGCAGAAAAGTGCCTATGCCCCCTAACCAAGCCCCTGTTGCGGACAAAGGTTGGCTGTGTGCATTGAGCAGCACGAGAGTGAGAAACACCTGGTAGAGTGCGCCTGCCATCCCATCGTTAAAGAGGCTCTCCGCCTCAATAATAGTTGACAACTGCCTGTTGATTCTCAATTGGCGGAATAGCCCAAGCACGGCGACAGGATCGGTTGGAGAGAGGATGACCGCCAGTAGAAAAGCCTGTTGCCAATTCAATATAGTAAAGAAATAGAGGGGAACGGCGATTAATACTACCTCCAACAAGAGTGCAGGGCCCACCAGCAAAAAAATAATGAGCCAGTTCTCGAGTATCAGTTGTACTGAAATAGCCCAGGAGCCTTCAAAGAGCAAGGCAGGCAGGAACACGAACAGTACCAGATCAGGGGTAAGGCGAAGCTGTGCATTGCTGTCGAAGAAACTGATGACTAGACCTATCACCACAAGACCAAGCGTGTAGGGAATCTTTAAGCGCCGGGTTATCAGAATGACTGTTAAGGCAACGAGTAGGAGAAGGACAAGTAGGCGTACAATAGCACTGATTTCTGTCATGCTTTCACCCTATTACGTCAGTTTTTGCTCAATATAGCCTTGTCTTTCCTCTTGCACAGCCGCCCCTCCCTGTTCTATTTGGAGGTCTTTATTCTAGTGCTGGTGGCGCAGGGGGGGGAGTCGGTGGAGGGGGTGCTAGGATTGTTCCGTTTTGCGAGTGAGCCGACTGTGTAGAGGCTATTACTGCCCCCGTCTTCTCCATGATGGCACGTAGTTGCTTGGCGTCAACAGTTTCGTGACGGCGCAGTTCTTCAGCGATGCGGTCCAGTGTGGGACGATGTGTGGTGAGCAGTTCAACGGCTCGTGCGTAGCAAGTACGCACAATGCGATCAACCTCCTCATCAATCACCTCTGCTGTCTCTTCGCTGTAGGTAGTTGGTCCTCCTGTGTCGCCGCCACTCAGAAATGGGCTTTGGCGCTCACTAAACGAGACTGTGCCTAAGCGTTCACTCATGCCCCAGCGTGTGACCATCTGGCGTGCTATCATGGTCACGCGCTGCAAGTCGTTCTCCGCTCCAGTGGTGATGCGATTGAAGACTACCTGCTCGGCAGCACGACCTCCTAGCGCAGTGACGACTTGGGCCAACAAGTAATCCTTCGAGTAGTTGTAGCGATCATCTAGCGGTGTATACATCGTCACGCCGAGTGCCTGCCCGCGTGGTACTATAGTGACCTTAGTCACTGGGTCGGTGCCCTCTGAGAGAAGCCCAGTCAAAGCATGGCCACCTTCGTGATAGGCCGTTATGTTACGGTCCTCTTCGCTGAGCACCAGCGGACGCTCGGCACCGAGCAGAATCTTATCCAAAGCTTCGTCGAAGCAGCGTTGGTTGACCTTATCCAGGTCACGCCGTGCGGCCAAAAGCGAGGCTTCGTTTACCAAATTTGCTAAATCTGCACCGACCATACCAGTGGTGGAACGAGCCACGCCAACTAGCTCCACGTCGGAAGCCAATGGGACGTTGCGTGTATGAATTTTGAGAATAGCTAGACGCCCGTTCCAGTCAGGACGATCTACTGTAACGCGTCTATCAAAGCGACCTGGTCGTAGCAGTGCCTGATCGAGTCCATCAGGACGGTTAGTAGCGCCTATGACAACTACAGCCTGATGCGAGTCGAAGCCATCCATCTCAACGAGCAACTGGTTGAGTGTCTGTTCGCGTTCATCGTTGGTATTAATACTTGCACCACGCTGGCGAGCCACAGCGTCAATTTCATCGATAAAGATGATGCTCGGTGCTGCCTTCTTGGCTTGATCGAAGAGGTCGCGCACACGGCTGGCACCTACGCCAACGAGCACTTCCACAAACTCCGAGCCGGACATAGAATAGAAGGGCACACTCGCCTCACCCGCTACTGCTCGCGCGAGCAGCGTCTTACCTGTTCCTGGAGGGCCTACGAGCAGCACACCACGCGGAATCTTGCCTCCCAGACGCTGGAACTTCTGTGGTGTCTTCAGGAACTCAACAACTTCTTGCAACTCGTACTTGGACTCATCCACTCCGGCAACATCAGCAAAGGTGGTGCTAGGACGGTCTTCGAGGATCAGTTTTGCGCGGCTCTTGCCAAAGCTGAAGATACCCTGCTGACCCTGTGTCGCACGGCGGCTTAAGAAGAAGAATATGCCGATGAAGAATGCCCAGGGAAGGATGTAGATGAGCAAGTTGATCCAGAAGCTGTTATCGGTTGGTGCTTGGTATGCGACAACAGCTCCATTTTTAATCAGTAACTGTGCTAGTTGTGGATCTCCGTTGGGGAGTTGCACCACGTGATAGGCAGTCGCACCTTTAACAGGCGTTTTTAGATCGCCCTGGATGTCGTTCGACCCAATAAAAGTCGCCGACTTGACATTTTGTTCATTGATTTGAGTATAGAAATCACTATATGTCAGTTCAACACGCTGAGATGTATTACTGCTAGAATTCGAGTTGTTGAAGTAGTTGTAGATATAGATAACCAGGAAAATGGCGGCAATCACCAATAGCCATCTGTTGAGGTTGGATGGGCGTCCGGTTTGGGGTGACCCATTTGGCGTTGTACGATCAGTGAGCCTCTGGCTCTTCTGCGGTTTATCGTTGTTGTTTTGTAGCCAGCGCATGTTAAACGGTTTTCTCTCCATATCCATTCTCTGCTTTCCAGGCCCCGCCATGCGGTATCTCTGACTGACGAAAAGATATCAATATGTGGGCCTCCCATAAAGGGACAATTGTATTATATCCTATAAGCCGTCAGAATGCACACATGAGATTAATAGTCAGAACTATTCTAAAGTCCTTTCTCTCTTGCTTTTTCACAGGAGGATGCATATACTGTAGACTGTTGAACTACTGTGCAGTAGCAAGACGCAATCTTCAGCGCATCATCTCAACGAATGGGAATCATGGCATGGAGGACAATCCAGATCAAGGAGCAGGGGCGCAGAAGCAGCATAGCCAGCCAGACGGACGAGAAAGTGAGGAGAGACAGTCTGTGCAAGGATACATTGCGATCAAAGGCACACGTAATGGATTACTGTTGAGCCTGGAGCCGAACACCTCTTTTAGTGAGTTGTTACAGGCATTGGCCGAACGGTTGGCTGAGGCCCCTGCCTTTTTCCGTGGTGCGTCCCTCTCTGTTGACACGAGTCGTCGGTCGTTGCGTATAAGCGAGCGCATACAGTTGGAGGATCTACTCGCACACTATCAAATGTCGATGTCGGCGTCAGAGTCAGCTAACGTACACAAAGAAGTCAAGACGATTACTCTCTCCTCTGCGGATATTTCCTCAACTGACGACACAACTTCGACGAGCGAACCAATAAGACACGACTCACGCGAATCGGCGGAGACACTCTTCCTGCGGCGCACAGTACGCTCGGGACAAGCAATTCAGCATCATAGTAACGTCGTTATTATGGGAGATGTAAATCCGGGCGCAGAAATCATTGCTGGCGGGGATGTCATCGTCTGGGGAGTGCTACGTGGCATGGTTCACGCAGGCTACCCCGACAATGAGCAGGCTCTGGTCTGTTCGCTGCAACTGGCTCCCGTGCAACTGCGCATTGCCCATCTTCTTTCGCGTCCTCCAGAAGGATTTGAGGCGCAACCACGGCCAGAAATTGCTATGATTCGGCAAGGACGCATTGTGGTCGAAGCATGGACGAACGGGCGGGTGCTACGCCGCTAGTATTGTGTGGTATACTATTTTCCAGATATGCGTCTGATGAGTTTTTAATGGAGCAGGCTTATGGACAGCACTCGGATCATCACCATCACTTCTGGTAAGGGAGGCGTCGGCAAAACGACGACAACGGCTAATCTCGGTACTGCTCTGGCTATGCAAGGGAAGAAGGTTGCCGTGCTCGATGCCGACATTGGGTTGCGCAACCTTGACGCTGTGATGGGTCTGGAGAACCGCATCGTCTACGATCTCGTCGATGTGGTAGAGGGCCAATGCCGTCTCAAGCAGGCTTTGATTAAAGACAAACGCCAACCAGAGTTGTACTTGCTGCCAGCGGCGCAAACACGTGATAAGAACGCGGTCAATAGTATACAGATGGAGGAACTGTGTCAGCAACTACGCCAGGATTTCGATTTCGTTATCATCGATTCTCCCGCGGGCATTGAGCAGGGCTTCCGTAATGCTATTGTAGGTGCCAACGAGATCATTATCGTGGCTAATCCTGAGATGGCGTCAGTACGTGACGCAGACCGCATCATTGGACTTGTGGAGGCGGCTGGTAAGCCGGAACCACGCCTGATTCTTAATCGTCTTCGTGCAGATATGGTGAAACGCGGCGATATGATGGCTATCACCGATGTGTTAGAGGTGTTGAACATTGATCTGGTCGGCATTGTGCCAGAGGATGAAAGCATCATTATTGCCACGAACAAGGGCGAGCCTGCTGTCTATGACAAACGTTCACGCGCTGGGCGAGCTTACCTTGATACCGCGCAACGCTTGCTCGGCGAAGAGGTCCCTCTGGACGAAGTGCTCGATTCTCCATCGCTGTTGGAACGGCTACGCCGCTTGATTAGATTTGGTCCCGCTCTGTCTGAGAAGCCTGCGCGCTCTCAGTCGTCCTAAGGGGGCATGAAGGTATGGGTGTCTTTGAGTTTATGGTTGGACGTAAGAAACCGACGCCAAGCGAGTTGGCGAAAGAACGCTTGAAGGTCGTGCTCGTACACGACCGCCTGAAGGTATCCCCAGAGTTGCTGGAACTTATTAAGTCGGAACTTCTCAGCGTGCTTTCACGCCGCCTGGACATTGATGAACAACATATGCAGATCACTATGACCCGCGAGGGGGGCTTGGATACACTGATGGCCAATGCTCCCATCAAGCGCCAGAAGGTAACTTTTGAATGGGATCCCCCGTCAAAGGATGTAATACGTGGCAAAGTCCACGTTGAAGAAGACCAGCAGTAAAGCATTACTTTCTGGTCATTCAGTTGACCCGTCCTTGATAGCTGTGTAGGATACTAGTTGTGTAGTATATGCTTTGAAATTATTCTTGCTGGCTATCAGGAGGCATTGTGAGCGATCAACAGATTCAGAAGGTCAAAGTGAAGCGGTTGGCACACGTGGGCTTATGGGCAACCGATGTAGTAGCTCAAGCTAACTTCTATCGTCAGGTGATGGGCTTTGATGTGCATACAGTCGTGGCCAAGCAGAATGTGTCTCTAGACGAGGCGAATGTGTTTCTTTCTCTAGGTGATGCCCAGTATAGCTTAGCTATTTTCAGTGATACGCAAATTATCCCAAGCAATGGTTACAAGCCATCCTCCCGCTCACAACTTCATCATCTCTGCTTTGAGGTTGATACTGACGCCGAACTTGCGGCATTGGCAGCGCGACTGAATATGGCTAATGTTGAGCTGACGCTGGCAACCCGCGACGGTGATCCTGAATTGGGTGATACCCTCTGGTTCAACGATCCAGATGGTAATCGTATTGAAATTGCTGCGGCACCGGATATACTGTCCGCACGTTTGTTGGGAACACGAGGTCAGCGGGTGTGTCTCCGTCCCTACGCTCTGCAACACGTTGCATTAGAGACGCCGAACTTAGAGACGATGGTTGCTTTCTATACAGAGACACTCGGCTTCGATATCTCCGACTGGCTGCTACGCGAGTGCGTCTGGCTACGCTGTAACAGTAATCATCGTACGCTTATTCTCATGCAGGGCAGGCAGGGTGTAGATCACATCGGCTATACTATCTCCGATGGCCCCGAACTGCTTCGCTGGGCTGACCACCTGAGCCTCCAGCAGACGCCTATCCTCTGGGGGCCGGGACGCCACGGCACCGGCAACGATCTGTTCTTGCGCTTCGCCGATGCCGAGGGAATACATATCGAACTGTCAGCCGAACTGCAACAATATTATGACCGCGATGTCACAACACCTCCACGCCTCTGGCATACACGCTCTTCCGCTTACAATCTATGGGCGGCGTTACCTAACTGGATGCGCGAGGAGATTCTGATCTAAGAGCCTGCTTCATCGTGTTGCGCAGTATGCCAATGCCTGCCACCTCCGCCTCCACTCTATCGTCAGGCTTAAGAAATTCGGCAGGAATGCGTGAAAAACCGACGCCACTTGGGGTGCCAGTAGCGATGATATCTCCTGGCTCCAATGTCATACCAGATGAGAGCACAGCGATGATCTGGTTAATTGAGAAGATCATCATACTGGTATTTGAGTTCTGTTTCGTCACGCCGTTGACGCGCAGGCTGAGCGCTAGATTGTGCGGATTGGCAATCTCATCGGCGGTGACAACCCACGGTCCCATGGGACAGAACCCATCCAAACTCTTGCCCTTAAAATATTGTTTGTGGCGTGCCTGAAGATCGCGGGCAGTAACGTCATTGATAACGGTGTAGCCGAAGACGTACGAGAGGGCATCCTCTTCTTGTATATTTTTGCCACGTTTGCCAATGATAACACCCAGTTCAACTTCCCAGTCAATCTGTGTAGAAACGGCAGGGTCAATCTCAATCTCACTATAGGGACCGTTAATGCTGGTTGTAGACTTAGTGAAGAAGACGGGTATCGTTGGCGCTTCTGCGCTACGTCCCCGTACCTGGGCTGTCTCCCTAGCATGCTCACTATAATTGAGGGCCATGCACATAATGTTCTTACGTGGCTGCGGAATAGGTGCTGCGAGCTGTACTTCGCTCAACTTGTGCGTTGCCCCAATATCAGTAAAAGTCTTTACTTCGCTAAAGCGTCGATTCCCAACTTTCTCCAGGATGATGTGTATATCCTGCTGGCCCTTCTCGTAATTTTCGATCAGCTCAAGCATCTGGTCAGGAGTGATAAGCTTGAGTGCGCGGCCAGCCAGGTCGACATCGAGCACTTCGTCATTTCGCACGATACCCAGGTGT
>JAFATZ010000235.1 GCA_019243675.1 Ktedonobacteraceae bacterium
GTGTTGATCTGGACAATGCAATACACTCAGACATTCCTCCTGAGAGAGAACTTGCCCTGCAATAGCTTTGTCTGCTAATGCATAAAAATTCATGCTATGCTTCTTCCTTCCTTCTTTTTCTGTAGCGAACTAAAAGATCAGGCATCTCTCTACCCTCACAATCAATGTGCGTCTATCTCCGCTAACAAACCCGTGCTCACAAGCTGCTCTCCATAGACATGCAATAGCTCAGGGGTAAGCGTTGTTGTGTAGGCTAATTGGCAGAGTAAGGGCGCTTTTCCCCAGCGACGAAGAGCATCGGCATTTGTCAGCATAGCTAAGTCGCTAGGAGGCTGAGTGTGATTCAATACAACTCCGAGTACAAAGCTACGTTCACGAGCGACAGTCACGGTAAGCGCTGTATGATTGATTACGCCTAAGACGTTGCGTGCGACTATTACCACTGGTAAACCTAACTCGACTGCCATATCATGCATAGTCAGACACTCGGTGAGCGGAGCAAGTAATCCTCCAGCTCCCTCAACCAGAGTGATGTCATGTTCAGTGAGAAGCTTTTCATAGCACCTGCGAATGTGCTTTATGTCGATAGTGATACCGACTCGTTCAGCCGCAAGAGCTGGTGTTAACGGCTCAGCAAACGTGTATGGCGTCACCAGTTCCACCGTTGCTGTACATCCAGAGGCTTGACGCAGCAAGGATGAATCCTGTGCTTGCAGACGATCACTGTCCATTGAGCAACCAGTTTCTACTGGCTTCATCACTCCAACACGTAAGCCGCGCTTGCGTAAGGCAGTGGCTAATGCAGCCGTCACGATAGTTTTGCCTACACCTGTATCTGTTCCAGTAATGAAACATCCTTTACTCATCTCACATCCTTAGTTCCTTACGAACTACCGAGGATTGAAACTATTGAGTCATAGATAACATTGAGTAGTATGCCTAACTCTTCTTCGCTTATAGAGAGGGGCGGCATGACTACCAGGATATCGGCGAGAGGCCGGATGATGACACCCCTGCGACGCGCTTCTTTGGTCACGCGCACAGCAACTTTCTCCCTTGTAGGGAAAAGTAAACGAGTCTGTTTGTCTTGCACTAGTTCGATACCCACCATGAAACCACATTGCCTGATGTCACCTACCAATGACAACTGCTTGAAGCGCTCTAATTCTTTGGTGAGGAGTGCTATCTTCGGCTGAAGTTGCTGTAGTGTCTGCTCCTGTTCAAAAAGATCAAGGCTCGCCAGTGCAGCGGCACAGGCCAAGGGATTGCCTGTATAGGTGTGGCCGTGATAGAAAGTTCGCTGCTGCTCCACTGTGCCAAGAAAGGCGCGGTAGATCTGCTCAGTGGTAATCGTTGCCGCCAGCGGCAGATAGCCACCTGTAATACCTTTTCCCAGCGCCATCACATCCGGTTCTATACCCTCGTGCTCACAGGCAAACATTTTGCCCGTTTTGCCAAAACCTGTTGCCACTTCATCCACTATAAATAACACTTGATGGCGTTTGGCAATCTCCCATACCGCTCGTGTATAGCCAGCAGGATAGACGAGCATGCCAGCCGCCCCTTGCACCATTGGCTCCATCACTACAGCGGCAAGCTCATCGGCTTTTTCGGCGATCATTTGCTCCACTTCGTTCAAGCAAGTAAAACGACATGCTGGATATGACATGTGCAGATGACAATGATAGCAATAGGCACCTCTAGCCTGCAAAATAGGGAAGAGCAGTTGATGGTATGCCCTTTGGAAAAGGTCTATGCCACCCACACTCATTGCGCCCACTGTATCGCCATGATAGGCATTGCATAACGAGAAAAATTTCGTTTTGTGCGGCCTGGGTGGATTGCACTGCTGCCAATACTGTAACGCCATTTTTAAAGCAATCTCCATTGCCGCTGCACCTGTATCCGAGTAGAAGACTCTGCTGAGTCCGCCAGGAGCTATTTCAATCAGACGTCTGGCAAGCTCAATGGCGGATGGATGAGTCAAGCCCAGCAGGGTGGTATGTGCAACACGCTCAAGCTGATCCGTGATAGCGCGGTTGATCTCCCGTCGTCGGTGTCCATGCACATTCACCCATAATGATGCAACGCCATCCAGGTAGCGGTTACCTTCTATGTCAATTAAATAGCAGCCCTCGGCACGTTCAATAACAACTTGTGGCTCCGCTTCCCAGTTCTGTTGCTGTGTAAAAGGGTGCCAAAGATAGCGTTTATCTGCCTGTTCGATGAGAATTCCCCTTTCCTGATCAGATCACACCCAGACGTCTTCCCACACGTTCAAATGCGTCAAGTGCATAGAGCAGATCATCGCGGCTATGCGTTGCCATAAGGCTAGTGCGGATACGCGCGCTGCCAGCGGGAACTGTGGGAGGGCGTATTGCCACTGCAAACACTCCTTGCACAAGCAGCTCGCTTGCCATCTGCAATGCCAGTGCGGAATCAGCAACGAGGATAGGCACAATGTGCGTCTGGGAAGTGAGCGTGTTGAAGCCAAGTTGTTGCAAACTCTGGCGAAAAAACGCTGCCAGTTGTTGCAGATGTTCTACAGAGTGAGGCTCCTGTTGCAAAATATCTAGAGCCGCCAATGAGGCAGCTATTACAGGAGCAGGAAGCGCGGTGGTAAATATAAAGTTTCGTGACACGTTGATAAGGTATTCCCTTA
>JAFATZ010000073.1 GCA_019243675.1 Ktedonobacteraceae bacterium
TTTTGCTGTTGATGGAGCGCTGTAAGATGATGGTGGAGGGCGCAGGTGCAGCGGGCCTCGCAGCTCTGTTGAGCAAGACCGTTACATTGCCAGGGAAGAAGATTCTTGTGCCCTTGACCGGGGGCAACATCGACATCAACTTGGTGAGCCGCTTTATTGAGCACGGTCTAGCGGCTGCTGGACGCTACTTTGTCTTTCACACGCGCCTCACCGACCGCCCTGGCGAACTCATGCGCATGCTGGCTATTATTACTGAAATGCGCATCAACGTCATTGATGTGCGCTATCAGCGTATTTCCAACCGCTTACCCATCATGCAGCGCGAAGAGACGATCACTTTGGAGACACGTGACCGCGCACAATGTGAAGAACTGCTGCGCCGTTTGCGTGCAGACGGCTACACGGTAGAAGAAGCCCAGACATTAGAGTAGCATTACTGCGCATTCAACCACTTTAAAGCGGTTGAATGCGCAGTAATGCATCCCCTTTTTGCACTACATTTCCGCTAGTGGCGGTGATAGCAATGACGCGTCCCGAGACCTCGCTATGAACTTCATTAAACACCTTCATGGCTTCAATCAACGCGACTGCTTGTCCGGCATGGACGATATCGTTGAGGGAGACGAAAGGTGGTTCAGAGGGCGAGGGAGCGGCATAGTACACGCCAGTCAAAGGGGAAACGATTGCAACACCTTCGTCGCCGCTATGAAGTCGCCCTGTATCAAGGGGCCGTGGACTTCCTGCATAGCTAATACTTTCATGGTCTGTAGGAGTCGAGACGGTGACCACTCCTGGTTTGCGGCGAATAATGATCTCGGTACCAGCCTCCGTTAGCTCTAATTCGCCAATGGTGCTGTCTTCAAGGATGCTGATAATCTCTTCGACACGCTCCAGCCACAAAGCCATTTTCTGCTTATCCATACTGTATTCTATCCCTGCCCTGTATAACGTTTGAACACTAAGCAAGTATTGTGCCCGCCGAAACCCATAGAGTTGGACATGACGACGTTGAGGTTGACGTGTCGCGCCTCGTTGGGCACATAGTCAAGGTCGCAATCGGGGTCGGGATGGTGCAGGTTGATGGTCGGTGGGATGACTCCTGTGAGCAGAGCTTGAATGCAGATAACCGCTTCAACTGCACCAGCAGCCCCCACTGTATGCCCAGTCATCGACTTGGTCGAACTGATAGCCAACCTATAGGCGTGTTCATCAAAGCAAGTCTTGATGGCCTGCGTCTCAGTACGATCATTGGGCAGAGTGGAAGTACCATGAGCATTAATATAGTCAACCTGCTCAGGAAGCATTTCTGCTTTTTGTAATGCACGTCTTATGGCGCGCACCAGCCCTTCTCCACCAGGAGAAGGTTCGGTTATATGATAGGCATCATTTGTGCAGCCATAACCAACCATCTCGGCAAGAATAGGAGCATCGCGCTCTTTTGCGAACTCCAGGTCTTCCAAGATGAGCATACCTGCACCCTCGCCCAGAACAAAGCCATCACGCGTGAGGTCGAATGGACGGCTGGCTCCCAGTGGGTCGTCATTGCGTCGTGAGAGGGCATGCATGTTGTCGAACGCAGCCATAGAAATAGGGGTCACGGCCTTGTCTACCCCACCAGCGATCATGACTTTAGCATCGCCACGGCGGATCGTTTCCCAGGCTTCGCCTATGGTGTTACCGCTCGTGGCACAGGCGGAGACGGCGGCCCAGTTAGGCCCTTTTGCCCCAGTCATGATAGAGACGATACCGGGGGCACCGTCAACAATCATCATGTTAATGAAGAATGGACTGATACGGTCCGGTCCCCTTTCAAAGAGTACTCTGAATTGGTCATGCAGCGTGATAATTCCACCAATGCCACTGCCAATATAGACGCCTATATCATCAGCGAAATCTTTGCTAATTTCTAACTTAGCATGGGCAAGTGCATCTTTAGCTGTAGCAATAGCAAGATGCTCATAGGGATCGGCCCGGCGTATTTCCTTGCGGTCCATATAACGCGCTGGATCAAAATCTTTGACTTGGGCAGCAAAATGAACACGATGCTGGCTGCTATCAAAGCCGGTAATCTCATCCACTCCAGATTTTCCCTGGCATAGCGCATCCCAGCAGGAAGACAGATCATTGCCCAGCGAGGTAATCAGGCCTAATCCAGTAACAACGACGCGAGACATAATCTCACCCCCTATATCCCTAATGTAACGGCTTCCTCTTGTAGAAAACGTGTATAGGTATCACCACGAATAAACTCCTCGTGTGCAAGCAAACGTTGCAAAAATGGAATAGTCGTAGTTACTCCTTCGAGGATGAACTCGTTGAGTGCGCGTAATGCACGCGTGATAGCTTCGTCACGCGTAGGAGCCCAGACAATCAGCTTTGCCAGCAACGAGTCGTAGTGCGGTGGCACCTCGTAGCCTGTGAAGAGATGGCTATCGACACGTACGCCCGGGCCGCCCGGTGGCAAATACTGCTCTATTCTCCCTGTCTGGGGTCGGAAATCTGCCTCGGAATCCTCTGCAGTGATGCGACATTCGATGGCATGGCCGCTGAACACAATATCGTCTTGCTGCAAACGTAGTGGCAGTCCAGCCGCGATACGTATTTGTTCTTTGACCAGATCAATGCTTGTTACCATCTCTGTCACTGGGTGCTCAACTTGTAGACGCGTATTCATCTCCATGAAATAGTAGCGCTCTTGCTCATCGACTAAAAATTCGAGTGTACCGACATTGCGATAACCAATTTGCTTCACCGCCTCTATTGCCTTCATGCCCATCTCACTGCGTAGCGCTAACGGTGTACGAGGACTGGGTGATTCCTCCAGCACCTTCTGGTTACGTCTTTGACAGGAACAATTGCGTTCGCCAAGATGAACACCATGACCATAATGATCAACTACTACCTGTATTTCAATATGCCGAGCGCGTTCGAGGTAGCGTTCAAAATAGATACCGTCATCGTGAAAAGCTGCCCGTACCTCGTTCTGTGCCACTATAAACACGCGCTCAAGCTCATCAGGGTGTCGCACCAGACGAATACCGCGTCCCCCACCACCTGCTACAGCTTTGAGCATTAGGGGGAAAGCGACTTCCCTAGCCATCTCGCGCGCCTCTGCCAGTGTATGCAGCACCGATGTACCTGGTAATGTTGGCAAACCAGCATGAGCCATGGCCTCACGCGCCGATACCTTATCTCCCATCTTCGACATCACTGCAGCGGAAGGACCGATAAAAGTAACATTGACATCGGCGCAAATTTCCGCGAAACTCGTATTCTCGGAGAGAAAGCCGTAGCCAGGATGAATAGCTTCTGCATTAGAAATAAGAGCGGCGCTAATAATATTCGGAATGTTTAAATAGCTCTTACTACTCGCCCCAGGGCCGATACAGATACGCTCATCAGCCATACGCACGGGCAACGAATCACCATCTGCCTCTGAGTGGGCAATCACGCTGCATATTCCCATCTCACGGCAGGCACGAATGACCCGCAAGGCAATCTCGCCGCGATTAGCAACCAAAATCTTACGAAACATTTTTATAGATGAGGCGCTAAGGCCTCACCATTGCTCCTCTCACCAAGCCTTTATATAGGATGTTGTGGAAAAATTATATCACAAGAGAATCGGACTTTATTTCCTTCTTACGCATTCCGGTAAGTTTCATTCCTCTGTAGATGGTGCTGATGGGAAATTGAATATCGAAGCTCTCTAACTTTGTGATACTTCCTGGTCCGTATGTGTATAGCTTCCAGCCATCTTCTTCACGGTGGTAAACTTCTATACGTATGCTTTGGGAGTCAACCATCACGTATTCCTGTATAGTTGGATATTCCTGATAGTAGAGAAGTTTTTCTCCTCTATCAGTGGCTTCGGTACTTGGAGAGAGTACCTCTATGACCAATGTGGGATAATGTATCACCGTTTGTTCTGGTTCTTGGTCGCGTTGATCACAGCTTACCATGACATCGGGATAAACATGACGTGATTCACAGAGTTTGAATTTCATGTCTGAATTGTATACCCAACAAGAAGTGCTTTCTAAGTGCCTTTCGAGGATACTACTTAATCTTGATATAATAGCTGAGTGATAGTTGCTTCCTCCTGCCAGCATTCTAAGTTCGCCATCTAAGTACTCGTAGCGAGCGTTTTTGCTGTTCTGATCTAGCATCAGATAATCGTCAACATCTATTGTGGGGTATTTGTGTACTGCCATATATCCCTCTTCGTTGCTACTCTGGTGTAGAGATGATATCACGGTTTCTTAGACATCTATTGCTTTTCTGCTTGGCGAGAGAAGCACCAAGCACTTAAATTCACATATTGTGGCAAATTATATCACACCGTGATATCCTTGCTATATACTCAATGCTCTTCATCACAGACCTATGGCTAGCAAGAAAGGTAGCGTGAACTATGGGCAATCCGATCTATGTGCTCACCCAGCACAATGACACTGGTCGCACTGGTGCCAATCTTGAAGAGGTTGTGCTTACTACCTCCAACGTGAACCAGCAGCAGTTCGGCAAAGTGTTTGAACGCCAGGTAGACGGTCAGATCTATGCACAACCGTTATATGTGAGCAACCTCGCTATCCCCAATAAAGGCACCCACAACGTGGTGTATGTGGCGACGATGCACAACTCCGTCTATGCCTTCGATGCCGATGATCCGCAAGCCACGTCTCCACTCTGGAAAACTTCGCTGGAACCTTCCGTCCCTCTACCTGATCCCAATATTGGGCATACTAGCCCATTCGAAGAACTGAAACTGGTGCTAGACTTCGTAGCGAAGCATCCCTTACACATCTCAACTCTTTTGGGAATTCTTAGGGGAGAAGCGCCAGGAGTGGATTTATCAGCAATATTAGGCACGTTTAGTGGTTATAAGGACATCGTTATTGAAGTCGGCATCATTAGTACACCAGTCATCTCACTTGAACACAACGCTCTCTATGCTGTTACCGCCACCAAAGCTGGGAATGAGTACGCTCATCATCTACATGCTCTGGACCTGACGACTGGGGTCGACAAGTTTGGTGGGCCAGTCCGGCTAGAGGCCAGCGTCCCGGGAACTGGCGATGGCAGCGTGAAAGGGAGCGTTCCTTTCGTCAGTCATCAGCAACTGCAGCGTGTAGCCTTGTTGCTCTGCAACGACATCATCTATATTGCCTTTGCATCCTATGGGGATGCCGATCCCTATCACGGCTGGGTCTTTGCCTACCATGCTACGACCCTTCAGCAAGTGGCGGTGTACAATACCACACCGAATGGCGGTGAAGGGGGCATCTGGATGGCAGGCCAGGGACCATCTGCTGACAACAATTACATTTACGTGATGGTAGGCAATGGAACCTTTGAGGCCGATGCATCGGCATTAGGTAATACTATAGTGAAGTTCAAACCTGACCTCACTCTTGCCGATTGGTTCGCTCCCTTTAACAGTCAG
>JAFATZ010000178.1 GCA_019243675.1 Ktedonobacteraceae bacterium
CCTGGTTTGCCATAAGGTATTTCTCCTTGTATTCTTGTCGTCTAGTCGGATGGGCAACTACTAGTGAAACAACTTACTAGTTCGGAAAGAAAGTGTACAGTGTTTCTGAAGCGAAAAAAACTCTCAAGACAACAAAGTACCGGTAGCTCGTGTCAGGAGCGAGTAGGTAGCTTTGATGGGATCGCGCCAAGCTGTCGCAGGAGTTCCAAGTCTTGCTCATTGACCCACATTTCGACGATCTTGTCTTTTGCTATATAGAATAAGTCAATTCCCTGGTCAGTTACTCGCTTCCCAGTTGGGGGGATATTCAGAAAATTTCCCAGATGTGTGCCTGTTAGCGTCCAACGGGCCGCAACTTTGTTTCTAGCGACAATTTCCTGCTCAACCGTGAAATGGATATCAGGGAAGGCTTTGCGTAGCCCTTTGACAAATTGCTCGAAGCCTTCAGGACCATGTACTGGCTCTGGCAAAGTAGGGATTCTGAAGGTAAAGTCAGGTGCTACAATCTCATCTATGGTCTCCAGTTTTCCCTGGTTCATGACCTCATTGAAGTAGCGATTGACGAGGGCTTTGTTCTTTTCTGGTGACGGCGGTCCCGCGGGAACTAGTGCCCCTGGAAGGGCACCGAGTTGGATGAGCAAGCCCAAAGTGTCCTCGTTGGCAAGCGAGGCCGTAATCTTACCATCCACGATATGAAGCCACGTCATTCCGTCGGAAACTGACTCATGACCTTGTGGACATATGTGATTCCTACCGTTTGGACGAAAATCTTGCATAGCTCAGCATGGCTGCGTAAAATAGAGAGAGAGATCACCTTTCACCTGTAACGAGAACATACGTTCCTTTTGTAGCAAAAGAGTGCAGCGATGCCAACACGGAGATACCAACGTCGGGAACCAACTCATGAGTGGAGTGAGCTTCGCCCTCTGCTCAAAGACCCAGCGCAAATTCAATATGAGATCATTCGCCCTGTGATTTTGTTCGGTCAAACGCCTACGGAACGGGCGACTGAGACAGGGATGCCCCGGAGTACGATTTACTACCGGGCTAATCTCTTTGACCAGGCTGGGATGGCCTCGTTGTTTCCAGTTCCCCCACCTCCGAAAGTCCCCGAGCAAAAGAAGCTTGATCAGCGTAGCCTTCCTCCAAACGTGCGTCAGGCGATTGTCGATATCCACGCTGAACATCCTGCGCTCTCGCTACGAGAAATTGCAGCTATCTGCTACGCCCGCTTTGGACGTCGTCCCAGTCCGCGCACGATCAAACTGGTGTTAGCAACTGGACCAAAGCCAACTCTCTCGCATCGACGCTACCCTCACTACGCCGAGATTCCCGATCCAGTTCAACGGAGACGTGCTATCTTGACTCTTCACTTCGAGGGATGGAACAAAAAGAGCATTGCAGAGTATTTGGATGTGAGTAGACAAACAGTCTATACCGTGCTCAAGCGCTTTGCCGAAGAACAGTTCGCGGGATTAGCTGATAAATCTTCTGCTCCTCACCATCCGACTCGCAAGGTCACCCTCTCTGCTATGAACGAGGTGAAAAAACTGGCGGAGAATCCAGAAGTGGGAGCATATCGGATCAGTGCAGCTCTGGAGCAGATGGGCATCAAGTTGAGCCGAGCGACCTGCGGAAGGATTCTCGCCCTCAATCGGGATCTCTATCATCTTCAGATGCCACGCAAAGGTGGGCGTCCAAAGGCGGCTATGCCCTACCGAGCTGTTCGAAGGCACATGTTCTGGAGCGTGGATATCCGCTACCTGGACATGCATCGGCTGCCCGGGGTTGAGATGGTCTACTGCATCTCGATTTTGGAGAACTTTAGCCGCGCCGTTCTTTCCTCAGCCATTTCATTACGGCAAGATACTGAAGCCTTCTTCGCCGTGCTCTACAAAGCAATCCGCGCCTATGGAGTTCCAGAGTCCTTGCTCTCAGATAATGGCTCGGTGTTCACTTCTCATGCGACCCGCCATCTCTGTGAGCAGTTAGGGATCGAGAAAAGGGAGATCAAAAAAGGTAAACCCTATCAAAATTATATAGAAAGTATGTTTAACGTTCAGAGACGTATGGCCGACTGGAGCTTTGAAAAAGCGCATATGTGGGAAGATCTGCTTGCAGCGCATGAAAAATGGATGAGAGACTACAATTTTCAAAAGCATATGGCACACGAAAAACGAGAAGATGGGTGCCACTCTCCGGCGAGCGTGCTCGGCTGGGTCAAGGGCATGCAGTCAGAGCCGGACCTGATCTATCGAGTCTTCGAGGCGGTCTGTGAAACCAGAATGCTCACCAAAGCTGGCTATGCTAAATTTCGTAACTTTCTGCTGTATGGAGAGCAAGGATTGGCTGGGAAGAAAACACTGATCAACATTTTTCAAGATGTGCTCACGCTGGAGTATGGAGAACATCCCTTGTCTGGCTATTCGATTGAGTGGCAACCCGATGACAAGCATCTGCTGCGTGTCGGCAATCCTCGCCTCTATGATCACCCCTATCACAGTCCTCAGATGTCCCTCTGGGAGCCGGGTGAGGTTGAGTGGTTTGTTATTCTTCGTACCGACCCGCCAGTTCGTCGTCGGAGAAGAAAAGGCCGAGTCGTTGTCATCCAGCCCCCATTGTTTCTCGACAGCGACGGGACACAAGACAGATAAACCCTCTGTAAAAGACTGGAATCACCGTCGGAAGGCAAGAGGAGGAGACCTCAATGAGTACCAATTTCGAGCCTGAACAAGCCAACGAGACAGAAGAAGCAAAGACACAACGGGTAATCAAAGCTCTGGAAAACCCAAAGTATGAATGGCGTACTCTCTCCGGGGTGAGTGAAGAAACTCAACTCCCTCTCAAAGAAGTGCAGGACATTCTCAGGAAGCTAGGGAGGCAAGTCATTCAATCCAGCATACCTGATACTAGGGGACACTCTTTGTACACAACAAGGGAATATTATCAGAGAAGAAAACGAGAAAGGCAAGGTGTTAACCAAGAGGCTGTTGCTAGTCGGGCCATCAACCAGGCCATCAACCAACTTTCTGAAGCCAGGCCGGAAGATATCCAGACCATAGCGGGATCACAGATTCGCCTTCTCACTGCATATTACAACCTGGTCCTCACACAAGCAAGCCAAAGCTTTCGATGGGCACTCATCGCAGCGGCTATTGGTTTAGCCTTTTTCTTAGGTGCCATCGCTTTTTTACTTCTTACACAGTCACAGAGCCTTGCCGTTGTGAACGTGATCTGTGGTGTCATCATAGAAGGGATATCCGGTCTCAATTTCTACCTCTACGGGCAGGCCACCAAGCAGTTAGCTCATTATCATCGGCAGTTGGATCAAACGCAACGCTTTCTGCTAGCAAACAGTGTTTGCGAAGCATTAGAAGGGGAAAGTAAACAAAAATCGAGGTCGGACCTTATTCGATTAATCGTAACCTTTGGCGCAGATCAAGCGTTTACCACCGTTGCTGATAAACAACGGAATGAGAGCCAAAGATAACGTTATCGTGCTTGTATTCTTCCTCAGCTGGCTTACAAATTTCGTCCAAGAGATGTGAATCACATATGTCCACAAGGTTGTGAGTCAGTTTCGCGGCCCAGGTGTGACAGCAGGCCCGGCGTCACACCTATAAGCCATAAATTTATTTTCATAAGTACAAAGCTGGGATATAAACGAGCCACCAACGGCGCAGCGTCTACGACGGCGGCGCGTATGGCTTTTGTAGCTCCTCTGGTAGTGGGGCC
>JAFATZ010000319.1 GCA_019243675.1 Ktedonobacteraceae bacterium
GCCCCTTTCTCAAAGGGCGCTGATGCTGCCAAAACCACGCTATCCTTCAGTGGACCAACGAAGATTACCGTCAGCGGGACGGGACAATCGGCGGGGAAGCGCTTCAATGATGCTTTCTATATTTACACAGATCAGGCTGGGCACACTCTTGCTTCTCCTCAGCACACGAAATTCCATGACTTATGTATCAACGGTAAGACTGTTGATGATTTTGTGAAATCTATCCCTGCATACAATTCATCTCATACTTACACGTTCATTATTGATGCTCCCGGAGGACCTTTAACCTTTGGGGTGTGTGACGATAGGCTCAACGACAATACGGGTGCGTTTACCATCACATTTTTGTAGGGTATCGTTAGTTCTGTAAAGGTTCCATTCCACCTTTCAGGACTCTTTTTCGCTTTGCCACCTCGCCAGCCCTAATTGTGCTATACTATCGTCTATTCATCCGTTTTACGCATAAAAGGATCAATCCAAGCACACGCCTCCTTCTGTAGCTCAACGATCACCTGCTGCATCTCGGCCACAATCAAGCCAGCTAGACAGGCGTCTTTGCGCGCAATGGCTCGCTGGAAGCGCGTCACACCCTGGATGAGCGTCGCTTGCAACTCTAACCAGCGCTCCCAAGGAAAGGTCACAAACGGTACCTCGTAGCCTTGCTCCTCCTCACAGTAGAGACGGTACTGCAATTCACGCACTGTCAAATACGTATTGGATGCAGGAGATGGTACGTGTATCTGCTCCTCACTGCCAAGATCATTCTGTGATTGCACTATCGTTTCCTCTTCCATTGAACATTGAGGCCACGGATATCCTGGAAATGGTAGGCCAAGCCTGTACGCTGGGACAACACCCACACCACGCGTAAAGCATCCGTGTCCTTGGCGGCAATGCCCATCTCCATGCAGTAGAGCACATGCAGACGCACACCCGTCGCCTCAGCCAGATCACGCAGACTCATCTGGCATATCTGTCGCAGTTGGCGCACATCAAGGCATCGACGTAGCAGGACAGGCAGAGGCCGCATCTGCTGTATTCCCAGTAGGTTGTGCATGGTTGCTCTTCTCCTGCGTCGTGAGAGTGGTCAATAGAGTGTAGGCTTCTTGGTCTCCGACCTGCTCGCGTAACGTGCCGACATACTCGGCAATGCGCTCCTGACGTGCAGTGATGAACGCATGAGCGGAGCTGAAGCCTGGGTCGTGGAAGACGCGTTGTGCCGCTTGGTATTCGGCTTCGATTTGTTGGAGCACACGGGCTACTTCGCTGCGATTTTCTTGCATAGCAAAGACCTCTCTTTCTTCCTTGTGGTTGACAAAACGCTCGTATAGCAACAATCCTCAGAAATAAAGACGCTGATAACATTACATGTTCACTTTTTGTGTAAAGGGAATTCTACTTGGTGAATGCCCCAATGTTTATTGCTGTCTCAGCAAATCAAGTATAAGATGTAACTGACACGGTAACCCTTCTCGCACCTGTCTTCTGCCTCTCTTCTTCCCTTCTACTCAACCTTCGGGTAAATTTACTCAGCAATTTACTACCCTGTTGTGGTATAATAGAATGAAAAAAGAGTTTGATCTGGTACCCATGATGACCCCCCAATTCTCAGCCCGAAGGAAGTAGTGGAAAGAGGAGCGCAGAATGCAAGACAGCAAAGAGGTGCATCCCTTACGACTTGAGCGACTGAATAGAAGCTGGACACAAAAAGAGTTAGCAGACTTTGCCCAAGTATCCCTCTCAAGCGTCGAGCGTGCTGAGCACGGTAGGCCGCTTCGAGTCGATATTTGCCGAAGGCTTTGTGATTGCTTAGGCAAGAAGAAACCAGAGGAATTGGGACTATACTGTTATGGTATCCGTGAAGAGAGTCGAAACGGTATTGATGTATCAGAAGAGAAAGAGGCAGTTTTAGGAGTAAACGTCATAGATTTGGATGCCCTGCGCCGTCGACTATTTGAATACGTGTTAGCAACTGTCGGTATGGCTCCTGCAATATCTATTCAAGATGTGCTCGATCCAGAACCTTGGGAGCGTCTTTCGTACCTACAGGATATTGATGAGGAAACGCTTCTCAAATTTGAGAAAATCACTGCTAACTGTTGGCAACTCCTCAAGTTTGACGGCCTAGCTGCAGTGGACCAACTTCTACCAACATATCTGCCGCAAATTGCTGCATTTGCTCGGCAACCATCGAAATATCAAGAGCGAGTCGCTAGCCTTGTCTCACAGGGATATATGCTGGCCGGATTAGTAGCAGTGCTCAATTTGCGACCTAAAGACAGTGAAACACACTGTAAGCGGGCTGTGAGTTATGCACAGATGGCGAAGAATCGAAACCTAGAAGTTGCAGCGATCAAGCACTTGGCAACGAAATTTCTTGATAACAACCATCCTATGAAAACGCTACAGACGTATCAGGAAGCACTGCCTCTTGTTGGTGAAGTTTCCCCGTTGCTACGCGGTCGCACTTATTTAGGATTAGCCTTAGCGTATGCACGAAACAAGCAAAAAGAGAACGCATTCTGTCACTTGACACTTGCTCATGATACATTTCCTGAACATCCCGAGGTAGACCCAAGCTTTGCTTACGCAGATTGCGGCATATCCTCGCTGTACCACTATGCTGGTCTCATCCACATGGAGTTCGATCATTTTGAGAAAGCACGGGATACTTTTGCCCAGGTAGAGGACCTCTCATCCAAGGTTGTTGTGCCTGAGCGTACACGCATTGAGATTATCAATTGTCAAGCCGAAGCATCTCTTGCTCTGCGAGATCTACAATCGACTTGTAACCTTGTAGAAGCGGGGATCATAGGGGCAAACAAGCTGCAAAGCGAGAAGCGCTATAGCGACACGCTGACTATTTATCGACAGATGCGCCTTCTTTGGCCTGATGAACAGCAAGTCAAAGACTTGGCAGACCTCTTTAGGCGCTAAGTAGTATGGTCCAATCTCGTCTCTCCCTTGACGCCAGTGAAGGAGAACAAGCGTGAACGAAACTTATGAGTTTCTGATGGGTTGCATGCAGGAGAACTGGCTTCATGCTCGACTCTGCGAAGAGAAGCGAGCTATGACTGCTAATCTGGTAATCGTCCTTGCCACCGCTGTTCAAGCCATTCTCCTTCTGACAGGAATCAACAGGAAAGCCTTTGCTCTCACGATGCTACTCATGGTTCTGGGCCTGTACGGTTTGCTGGCGAGTGCGAAGCTCTATGAGCGTTCGCAGTTTCACATTCGCAGAGCGAGAAGATTGCGTGCTCGGCTTGACGAACTGCTTCCCGATGCGCAAGTACAGCCGTTACAGAGTATAGCCGAAGAGGAGCACACCGCTCACTATCCTGTGCTCTCACAGGTTCGACTGAATACGATCTGGTTAGGCATGCATTTATTAGTTGTGATACTTGGGGTTGTAGATACCATTATTTGTTTTGGTGGATGAAGGGCAATTGGAAAGAGGTTATAAGTTATGCTCTTACCATTGAAAGGGTGCATATGGATATTGATCAGCAAACGAGAGCGGAAAAAGGGTTTGCTGTGATATCCATAACGACCCCCCAATTCTCAGCCCAAAGGAAGTAGTGGAAAGAGGAGCGCAGAATGCAAGACAGCAAAGAGGTGCATCCCTTACGGCTTGAGCGACTGAATAGAAGCTGGACACAGAAAGAGTTGGCAGACTTTGCCCAAGTATCCCTCTCAAGCGTCGAGCGTGCTGAGCACGGTAGACCGCTTCGAGTCGATATTTGCCGACGGCTTTGTGATTGCTTAGGCAAGAAGAAACCGGGGGAATTGGGACTATACTGTCACGGTATGCACAAAGAGAGTCGAGACGACAGCAACGCAGCAGAAGAGACAGAGGAGGCCGAGCCACCAGATCAGATGAACGCAATAGCCCAACAACTTCGTCCAGAGCAGGAGAGGACTGAAGCAGCGTCTCCTGCTTTGCACCTTCCTGCATATCCCCATGTCTGGAATGTGCCTCATCAACGTAATCCCTTTTTCACAGGTCGTGAGGAAGTGCTGACGCGACTCTACGACATGCTCCACAAGACGAACAGTCTTGTTGCGGTGACACAGCATGCCTTGTGTGGGCTGGGTGGCATTGGCAAGACCCAGACGGTGCTGGAATATGCCTATCGCTACGCTGAGCAGTACCAGACAGTGTTCTGGGTCAAAGCCGATACTCGTGAAAATCTCATCTCGGATATGCTCTCGCTTGCTAACCTGCTTCACCTGCCAGAGCGGGATGCGCACGATCGGGCTGTCACGATGGCTGCAATCAAACGCTGGCTGCACGAGCACACGGAATGGCTGCTCATTTTTGATAACGCCGATGATCTCACCCTACTGCACGAGGTTCTGCCAACGGACTACCGAGGCCATATCCTGCTCACGACCCGTGCGCAAGCGATGGGAGGCTTGGCTCAACGTATTGAGATGGAGCAGATGAGCCAAGAGGTCGGGGCATTGTTCTTGCTGCGTCGTAGTGGTATTATTGGTCCTGATGCCACACTAGAAGATGCTTCTGAAAGAGGCTGCACTTTAGCCAAAGAGCTGGTATGGCAGTTGGGTGGTCTGCCCCTTGCACTCGATCAAGCTGGAGCTTACATAGAAGAATCTGCATCAAGTCTGCAAGAATATGCATTACTGTATCACCAGCACCGTTACGAGTTGCTCAAGCGGCGTGGCGGGCTTACCACTGACCACCCTGAGCCAGTTGCCACGACGTGGTCGCTTGCATTCGCACAGGTCGAACAGATAGACGCGGTTGCCGCCGACATAGTACGCTTGTGTGCTTTTCTTGACCCTGATACTATCCCTGAAGAGATCATCACCGAAGGAGTACAAGCCTCTCGTTCATCACTCGATGCTATCACTTTAGACCAACTCAGAGTCAATCAAGCAATCGAAGTGCTATTGCGTTTTTCCCTCATTCAGCGTAACTCTGAAACAAGAACGCTGACTATTCATCGCTTGGTACAAGTTGTCCTCAAGGATCAAATGGATGAAGTGATGCGGCATCAATGGGTAGAGCGAGCAGTGCGAGCCGTTAACCATGCCATTTCTCGCACTATTAACGCATACAGCGTCTCTGGTCAGCCTCATCGTGCTGTACAACTCTTGGAAACATCCATTCACATTCATAGGGAGCGTGGTGACAAAGAGAATCTTGTGACTGCACTGCGGACTCTTGCCGTTCAACAGCAGGTAATTGGAAAACTCTTGGCCTCGGAGCAGAACTTACAAGAGAGTATAGCACTTTGCAATGCTATC
>JAFATZ010000385.1 GCA_019243675.1 Ktedonobacteraceae bacterium
AGATTCATTGTTATCGGCTTTAACCCACAGGCTCAAGACATGCCTCAAGATCGCTCAAAGTGATGTAAGCACCCGGTGAAGCTTTCCCCCTATTGGCAAGAATACGTATGGGGTTATCTGGATCACCAAGACTGGAAACCACTAGCACTGCCTCACTCATGTCCTCATCGACTGTATAGCTACTGAGCGTAATTACACAGCGTAGCCCCGCGCTAGTAGCTGCTAGCAGACCGTTGCGCGAATCCTCGATAACAATGGCCTCTTCGGGCCGAATCTTCAGGCGTTCTAGGGTAAGCAGGTAGATGTCGGGGGCAGGTTTCTTTTTGGCAACAATATCGCCAGTCAGTATCTGGAAATGGGCGGCACGGGTCTGGCCAACTACATGTCGCAAGATAGCGCTCACCGATTCCTCCATCCCTGTCGAGGCAATGGCCAGGTTCCAACGCTTTGCAATGGCCTCATCGACGATGCGCACGAAACCGGGTCGTTCTGGCAAAGAACCTGCATTGACGATCTCTTGGAAAATGGCAGTCTTGCGCTTGTGCCATGTGGTCACCATATTCCACTGTTCCTCAGCGTCTGTAGGAAGATGAGCCTGACGTACGAACTCGTCAGTAAGAAAACTCGCCATACGCTCCTTCCCACCCGTAATTTTGAGTTTGACGCCGTATTCTTCCTCTGACCAGCGCACTGGCAAACCAAACTCTTCAAATGTTTGGTTGAATGCGGGCAGGTGGCCAAAGCGCTCTGTATCGGCAATAACACCATCGCAGTCGAAAATAAGTGCTTTTAGCATGCTTCCCCTCTATATTAGATTACTCCGTGACCATCCACTTCCAGTTATTTGTCGGTCTACCTAGGCAGCAGATGGAGTAAGAAGCCAGGTTACAGTTCGTGCATACCCATCTCTTCAAGCACGCGCTTTAAGTGGGCCAACCCCAAACGCATACGCGCCTTGACAGTGCCAAGGGGAATTTGACACCCTTGTGCGATCTCTGAATGCGTCCAGCCTTGAAAATAAGCTAATTCGATCACCATACGCTGCTGAATTGGTAATTTCATCAGTGCCTCGCGTACCTGAGAACTACACACAGATTTCCAGGCTTCCTCCCATACATCGGGGAATGCTGTCCTCTCATCGCGCTCGACCTCTTCCCAAGTGGCCTCTTTCAATATCGCACGGCGACGCACACCGCGTAAATAGTCAATGGTACGGTGATGTAAAATAGAAATAAGCCAGCTACGAACTGCACCCGATTGTGATGAGTAGGAAGTGGCACGTCTCCAAACTGCCAGGAAAGCATCTTGCAGGAGATCTTCCGCGATCTGATGATCGGCAACCATGCGGTAAGCCAGAGAGTACAGAATGCGGCTGTAGCGCTGATAGAGCGGCTCCATCGCCCAGACGGCTCCCCCAGCAATAGCCTGTATGAGCATCTCATCACTAAGCTCTTCAGGTGGTGGATTGGCTGCTCGTGCGTGAGGCTTATCAGCATCGCCCTTTCCGAAACTCTGCATTGTTTCCTTCTTCTCTATTGTCCTAGTAGTAAACTACGTTGCAAAAGACGAAATAGATCATATTTTCCTTTTTTCTTTAGATAGACTGTCTTTGGTGTCATGAAAGTATATCACCTTTGGTAAAGTAGCACACTAGCCCAACCTATGAGAAATTAGCCGATATTAACCAGCGTGACGAAAGCCCGTTTCGGCCATGGTCAGCGCTTGCCCCTCAGAGAGCACACCTATATTGACAACCTCTGCGACAATAAGCGTCGAGTCGCCAGTGAGAAGGCTTTGGCGTACTTCACAAGCAACCCAAGCTAATGCCTCGCGAAGGATGGGCCAGCCATCTTCATTTATATCATACACGATGTTTGCCATCTTGTGTGGTTGCTTTAGGGCCGACTTGCCCAAAGTTGCGGCCAGTTCACGTTGACCGGAACGCAGAACATTGACAGTGAACCTCCCACTCTGTAGGATCATGGATAGCGACTTTGAAATATTCTCGACCGAGACTGCCAGTAGCGGAGGTTCAAATGACACTTGAGTAAGCCAATTAGCGGTGAAGGCGTTCACGTCACTAGTATCATGACACATCACAGCGTAGAGACCATAGGTGAAAAGACGTAATACTTGTCTTCTTTGTGTGTGGTCCATCGTGTACTCCTTTGTAAAACAATTCTAAAGATATTCTACAAAAGTACTACACAAGTACGCAACGTTAGACAACCAAGGAAGCTTATGAGATACTCAACGATATACATCTTCGGTTGTTATTGGAGGTTTTGCAATGTCCTCAGCATACCCGGGCTTTAACTACGGCGGTACAGTGTTTTGCCAACGTTGTGGTGCGGCACTTCCCCCAAATCAGCTATCTTGTGGCAATTGTGGATACTCTATCCCTCCTTCATCTAACGGACCCTTCCAACGAGCAGGTGTGAACGAGCATGCAGTAATGCAGCCAGCAAGTAATGCAAGTTCTTATCCACAGGGAACAAACAATGGGAATTATTACGGTTCACAACACCAGGGTCATTTCTCTACGCCGCCTTCGTTTCAGTCGCCTCCTTATCCCATCATATCGCCGCCGATGATGAACAGCTTTCAACAGCAACCTAGCCCATTCACAGTTGATAGAAGTCAACGTGCTACAAAGCTTAAGAGTCCCAGTACTGGCCTCTTTGTGGGCATTGTCCTACTGATTATACTCCTGATAGGTGCGGGCTTCATCGGCTACGCATTTCTGGCGGCGCATTCATCCAACTCTACTGCTCCTATAGTCAACATGCCGACGCCCAAGACACCTCCTCTATTTAGCGACTCTTTTGCCAATAATACTCAGGGCTGGAATCTGCAAAGTGACCCAGGGAAGTTTTCTGTAGCGATAGGTGGTGGTTTTATGACGCTTGAGGACACCAACAATAAGTTGCTGTGGGAACTGGTACCGGGTGGCAGAACGTTTACTAATTTTAGCGTGTCCATGGATGCTGTTCTCTCTAAAGGTTCACAGGACAATGGGTATGGTGTCTATATTCGAGGAATCTCTAATCCAGACAGCGATTTTGCTACCTATTATCGCTTCGAACTGTATGGTGATGGAAGTTATGCTCTATTTAAAGGTGTTGTTGATCCCAAGGGCAATCTCACGAGTACTAGATTGATAGACTACACTATCAATACTGTTATTCAAAAACAAGGTAAGCCGAATCACATCGTCATTACAGCCAATGGTTCCTCTCTCCTATTGAATGTCAATGGTCAACTGCTTAGTAGGGTGACAGACACAAGCTATAGTAGTGGTTCCATCGCTTTGTTCGTCTCAAACCTACAGAATACTCCACCTGATGCGCAAGCCAAATTCTCTCAGTTTGCTATTTATCCAGCATAGAGAAACCCTTGTTTTTTACAATTTTCCCTGATATACTTCTTAGAAAGGTCGTTAGTGTACAAAGCACACCTTTCTTTTTTGTCCATCGAGTTAGTGTACAAAGCACACTTATGGAAGGAGGGGAGTATATGGTTGCAGGTACAGCATATCAACAGCCCTTTGATGTGGCTATTATCGGGGGAGGCATCGCAGGACTTTCTGTTGCTTTGCGCTTACCAGGACACATGCGGGTGGCCCTGTTTACGAAGGGGCAACTTGGAGAGAGCAACACCCGCTATGCTCAAGGGGGACTCAGTGTGGCATTGGGAGAAGATGATTGCCCCGAACTGCACTTCCAGGACACCTTGGTCGCAGGTGCTGGGCTATGTGATAAGCAGGCGGTGCGTATCCTGGTAGAGCAGGCTCCATCGGCCGTCAGATGGCTGATCGCATTGGGTGTGCGGTTTGATCGCGCAGAGCTAGACAACGATGCTCATAAGACAGTTGATGGCTTGCTTTTGGGGAGAGAAGCAGCACACAGCCGCTGGCGAGTCTTACACGCAGGGGGCGATGCAACTGGAGCAGAAATTGAGCGGGCATTGACTCAGGCGTTGCGTAAGCGTTCCAGAGTGGTCTTGTATGAAGAAACGTTCGTAAGTCAGCTCTTAGTACGCAACGGGGTTTGTATTGGCGTACAGGCAGTTGACCGCGCTGGGCATACATGTAGTATCGAATCTCGCGCTACAGTGCTGGCCAATGGTGGTGCTGGCAAGCTCTGGTTGCACACTTCTAATCCCGGTGGAGCAACCGCTGATGGCCTAATGCTCGCGTGGCGTGCTGGTGCGGCCTTGACCGACCTTGAGTTCATGCAGTTCCATCCAACGGTGCTGGCCACTGGCGGCCACCTGATTTCGGAGGCGGTGCGCGGTGAGGGGGCATATCTGCGTAACCATGCCGGAGAGCGTTTTATGCCTAAGTATAGCACACAGGCTGAACTAGCTCCACGCGATGTCGTAGCACGTGCTATTCTCAATGAAATGTTGCTTGAGCAAGCTGAGTACCAGTATCTTGATCTGCGCCATCTCTATGCACAAAAGATGCATGCGCGCTTCCCAACTATCTCTGCCCTCTGTCGTCAATATGGTCTGGACTTGGCAAGTGACTTGCTGCCAGTTGCGCCAGCAGCTCACTACTATATGGGTGGGGTGATGGTGGACAGCTATGGACGAACAACGCTTGAACATCTGTATGCAGTTGGCGAGGTTGCCTGCACGGGCGTACATGGTGCTAACCGACTCGCTAGTAATTCACTGTTGGAGGGACTCGTCTACGGTATACGTATAGCAGATGTACTATCTGGCTCGATTGTAGCCGAGATACCTATTCCACGCTACGCTTTATCGTTCATTGCTGTCGATGACTTACAAGAACAAGACTCGTCATCTTGTTGTGCAGATGAGCATGTAATTCAGCAAATCATGTATGAACTGCGCGCGATTATGTGGCAATATGTGTCGCTCATACGTGATGAACAAGGACTGCTGAAAGCGATGAGCGAAGTGCAAGCGCTCAGGCGTAGGCTATCCACTCACGCTAGTGAAGAGCAGAGCACAGCGCCATTGATGCAGCGCCACGCGGAACTCGTCAATATGCTCCAGGTTGCAGAAATGATCGTTAACTCAGCAATAAAGCGACGCGAGAGCCGTGGTAGTCACTGGCGCTCAGACTACCAGCAGACGCAAGAGAGCTTGGCAGAACAGCACTTCGTTTTTCAGCGTTTCAGGAGCTATCCTAAAGGATTATTGCAAGCACCGGAGGTAGTGGAAACTCATGTATAACCTGGCCAAGGACGTTATCCTACGAGCTTTAGAGGAAGATGGAGCGCTAGCAGATATCACTACCCTAAGTACAGTAGCGCAAGAGCAGTATGCACAAGGTATCATCATCGCCCACTCAGCGGGAGTTATCGCTGGTTTGCACGTGGCTGCTGAAGTTTTTCGCACACTCGACCAGCTTGTATCCATTGAACTGCTGGTGCATGATGGGAGCTGTGTTCAAGCCGCAGCAGTGCTGGCACGGATACATGGCCCTGCCCGCGCAATACTGAGTGGCGAGCGGGTTGCCTTGAACTTTCTTGGTCACCTCTCCGCGATTGCTACGTTAACGGCACACTGTGTACGTGCGGTAGCGAGAACGCAGGTACGCATTCTGGATACACGCAAGACAACCCCAGGGCTGCGCAGTCTGGAGAAGGCTGCAGTGCGTCTGGGAGGCGGATACAATCATCGCTTCGGTTTGAATGATGGCGTGCTCATCAAAGACAACCACATTAAGGCCGCAGGAGGCATTGGGCAAGCTATTGCCGCTGCCAGACACCTGGCCCCTCACTTGCTTAAGATTGAGGTCGAGTGTGAGACGCTGGCCGAGCTACAGGAAGCGCTAGAGTCGGAGGCCGATGTCGTGCTGCTGGACAATATGGATCTGCAGACTCTGCAAAATGCGGTCGAGCTTGTGCGTGAGCGTGCGCCACGCGTCTTGATCGAGGCGTCGGGCAATATTGGGACGAACACAGAGAAATTAGCTGCGGTTGCAGCTACAGGCGTTGACTTTATCTCGCTTGGTGCATTGACACACTCGGCTCCCAACTTCGATGTCTCGCTGGAGTTTATAACAAGTCCCGTGAAGGAGTAATCATACACAAAATGTTTCCTCTATCGCTAATTAATAATAAGGAGTAGATACATGACTCTACAAACCACGTGTGCAGAAAGCCAGGAGACGCGCATCCTACCATTGCTCTCGCCCCATACACGCGTTAAGCATGACCTGTCAAAGAGTAGCGACACTATTCCTCAGTATTATGCCCAGATGAGCGGCAATGAGTTAGATCGGCGTATCTCTGCCGCTAGGGCAACACTGGCAGAGCGTCTCGTCATTCTCGGACATCACTACCAGCGTGATGAAATTATCAAGTATGCCGACCTGCGCGGCGACTCGTTCAAGCTCTCTCAGTTGGCTGCGGCTCGTCCGCAAGCCGACTATATCGTCTTCTGCGGCGTTCATTTTATGGCCGAGAGCGCCGATATCCTCAGCGCAGCGTATCAAAAGGTGATTCTACCCAATCCCTCCGCGGGTTGCTCTATGGCCGATATGGCAAACATCGCTGAAGTAGAAGAATGTTGGCAGATACTTAGCGACATATTCGGTGAGGACGCTGGCATTATTCCGGTGACTTACATGAACTCTGCCGCTAATCTCAAAGCCTTTTGCGGGCGCAATGGCGGCATCGTCTGCACATCATCCAACGCTCCCGCCGTTATCGCATGGGCCTTCAGGCACGGCAAACGTGTCCTATTCTTTCCCGATGAGCACCTAGGCCGCAACACCGCGCTCACATACGGCATCGCGGAGGAGCACATGGCGGTATGGAATCCCAAAGACCCTCTGGCAACAGAGAACGCAGAGGAAGAGATAGAGCGTGCTAAGATCATCCTCTGGAAGGGGTATTGCAGCACCCATATGCGCTTCAGTGTACAGCAGATCGAGAAGGCACGCGCTGAGTATCCAGGTATCAACGTGCTGGTACATCCAGAGTGTCGCCACGAAGTGGTAGCCACCGCAGACCTCTACGGCTCAACCGAGTTTATCATTCAGCAGGTGGAAAAAGCGCCAGCCGGAACGCAATGGGCCATCGGCACCGAAATCAACCTTGTGCATCGCTTGGCCACAGAGCACCCAGAGCAGTTGATCTTCTGCCTTGATCCCATCGTCTGCCCCTGCTCCACCATGTACCGTATCCATCCCGCCTATCTGGCTTGGGTTCTGGAAGCGTTGGTGCATGGTGAAGTCATCAACCAAGTCAGCGTTGATGAAGAGACAGCGCATTGGGCACGGGTAGCGCTGGAGCGCATGCTCGCGTTGTAGTGCTATCAATGGGGAAGCACGGTGAGAGCGGGGATCGTTACTGTATCATCTCAAAGGAGGATTGAGCCAGTGATCAAAACTCATCCAGAGTCCTCTACTATGTCGGTAGAAGAGCAGAGGTAAAAGAATCGTCAGAAGACCTCCCATAATAAGCACAGGTACGACAGGAAAATTGGGAGTCGTGCCAGCCACGACTGCTAGTGGGATGACAATCGCTGCCACTAATAGTTCAGTAATTATTAAGTTTATTGCCATTGCACTGCTAAAGTAGCCCTCTTCACGCTCATAAACGAAGTGGCAAACTGGGCATTGGTCATACATGGTAAACCAGTTGCGGAACAATTTTCCCTTGCCACACACTGGACAGCGTAGCAAAAGTCCTCGCTCCAAAAGTATCCATGCTCTTCCCATACGGAACCCTTTTATATCTTTTATAGTAGAGATTATATGTGTGACGTTGACTCTATATATTCTATCACAAATCCTTCTGCCTCTCTGTGCGTGACACAAGGTCTGCTTCTCAGTAACTTGCCATGTTGTAGCAGCATAGCAATAAGGATGGACGGTACTTACCCGCTATCTGGACTCCAACGTATTCTATGGGAGAAGAGAAAAAGTCTTTTATCTTGAGGAGACGATACCGGAAGACGCTTGAGGTAAAATCCCCACGCGTGCGCATAGGCTTTCACGCCAAAGTCTTATGCCGTGAGTTCTCTGCTAAAGCCGCACATCGCAATGGGTGGATGTCACTCCAGCTTGCTTTTTGCCTCTATAAGTGCATCGCGCAAGGTATCCAATCGCTTCCCTTTCCCAATTGGGAGTACCCGTAGCCGATTGTAGGTTTTCTCTACCCATCCTAAATGGCGTTTGGACTGATA
The DNA here is from genome assembly GCA_019243675.1 of Ktedonobacteraceae bacterium. Classification (GTDB taxonomy): domain Bacteria; phylum Chloroflexota; class Ktedonobacteria; order Ktedonobacterales; family Ktedonobacteraceae; genus JAFATZ01. The sequence goes on from JAFATZ010000385.1 coordinate 8,170, forward strand.
TTCCGAAGCAAGCTGGATGCCTTTCAATGAAAGTTCGATGCCCTGATCTAAATTGCCCAGACGCAGGTATGCTTCCCCTTTATCTATGGTATATGCTCCCAACTCTCTGAGCGGTCTGAAGGGGCGTAGTTTATCCGTCTGTTCATATACTTTCAAAGCTTCCTGCGGCTTCCACAGTTCGGAAAATCCCCCAGCTTGCGCCCAAAGGACGGCATCGAGGCTGAAGTCATTCGCCAGTCCCGTAATGCTGTCTTTCATCTCTTTGGCGATTTCAAGGGCAGCGTCAATCGCATGAAGAAATAGCTTCTCTTGTCCGCTATCTGCATACACAGTAGAGAGGTTAACCTGATATATTCCGCGTATAGCATCTGCTGAGACATTTACGTAGGGTTTTGCTGCATCAAAGCATCGAAGCGCAGTTTCAAACCGTCCGCGCTTTCTCAGTAAGCTTCCCTGGTATACCATTGCCATAGTGATAATATCTGAATCGTTCAATTCTTGGCCCAAATCAACCATTTCTGAGAAATACCCGGATGCTGCCGCAAAATCGAGGCGGTCAAAGGCTATACGGCCTCTCATCTGATGCGTATAGGCAAGTAATTGCTGTGCAGGTTTTAAAAATTCGCCGTGATAAGAAGTCAATGCCTGGTCGAGAGTAATAGTAAGCTCTTGCAGTTTCTCTTCAAAAATAGGGGCTTGGTCTGCAATCCACAACATATACGAGAGTTGTACCATGTCGCGACCCGGGGCGAGGAGCATTTGAAGGATAGCGCTATCAGCTTGTTCCGGTTTTTCAACCGCTATTTTCCTTTTCGGTATTCCACGTCCAATCTCTTCTAACTTCTCCTGGGGAATGTCCAGAATATCAGCTAGGCGCACCACTTGCGTCATACTATCCAGCTTCCGCTTGCCTCGCTCAATCTGGGAGACGTATTCCCTGGCGTGACCCCAACGTGCCGCTAGTTCTTCTTGCATCCAGCTACGCTGTTCCCGGTAGGATTTTACCAACTGCCCAAACGCGTTTGTGTTTAGCACCTGTTCTCTGTCCTCTCTCGTAAAATGTAGCAGTGTGTTACATTCAGTTAGCGCTTTGCTTCACTGTCGGGTCACTATTGTTTCTGGGAATAACATGGCTAAATACACTGAGCATATTGTAAGCTGTGGCTCTCCCTTTGTCAACGCGAGGAAAGGCGATATTCCCGGCGACTTTGAAAAGTGATAAAGGGTGTAGTATAATAATTTGGTTTACATTAAAGAAAACTAGAGGCAGTTGCAGGCGTATTAGGCAATAATGGTGATAGGCTACAACGCTATGAGTGAGTCATTTCATGAATACCTATCAGATGCTTCTAAGAAAGTAAGAGAATACAATCTGAACGAGGTATTTCTGAGACGCAAAGATATCAGCACCTACTATTGGAATTGTGCCTCTGATCTTCATGCTGCTGCCCTTATTCTTGGGCATGCTAGAAAGCCAGATTTTTGTATGACTGCAGAGGATTTGGGTTTAGGAAAGGGGTTCTCATTAGATATAGCAATATCACCACCGTTCAGGCTTAACGCAGGGATGTCCATAGAACTGCTACTGAAAGCGATAGGGAAAATATTAGACAGACCTGAAATGCCGAATCACCGCTTAAATGATCTTTGCCTACATGTAGGTATAAAGGTTTCTGATGATATAAGGGCGATTTTGGACGTTCTCACAGAATCCATTTATTGGGAAGGTCGTTATCTAGTTCCAAAGAGCATTTCCAATTGGAAAGAAGCATTACAAATATGGTCAAATATTTGGTCAACTCCTGAAAAGGATGGACTGGTGGTTCTTACAATAATTCCAGAAAGGCAGCCAAGTTTATCGAACTACGAAATGATTTGGGAGCATTTGCAATCCTATTACCAGATCGCCAAAGAAAGTATCTATGAATGCTGATCACGACTTAGAAAAATCTCCCAAACCTTAAATTATGATATTCCAAACTTAGGTTATCATTTGCTGTGTAAGTCTCTTATCTTACTTAACGAGTGGCTGATAGACATATAATCTTCATAAGGAGTGTCTCTAGTACTTTTCTCATCTGGTATGACTAGTGCGTTTTCGTCAAGGTGACGTTGACTGCGTGGTCACGCCAGAGGCGGAAAAGTATGCTTTCCTGTTCCATTTCGATCTATTCTTTCTTTTTCTATTCGACTATTTTTGAGTGCATCGCCCCAGTGATGCTGAGAACCATCTCACGCCCTCCCACCAGTTGCCCTTGTTCCAAACAAAGGTAGACAAAGAGTAGCCGCACCCCAGAGATATCCGAGACCGCCTTGAGCCAGCTATAACGCGCCTGCCTCTCGTCGAAGTTCGGCCTAAGATAAGGGATCACCGGAATGGGCATCGTGTCCTGTTCGTGCATCGTCCTCTGTGTTCACCTGAGAGCCTGTCGACGTAGTCGAGTACCGAGCCGCCCTGGTTCAGTATTGTGCTGAAGAGCATCTCGGTGTCGTGCAGCAGCGTTCGCTTGGGGACATTAAACGTCGCATCAGCACCTTGCATCACGAAGCTGCTTTCGCTAACCCAGTAGAGAAACCAGAGATGTATACGCTCCTATGCAAGTACTACCTGCTGGTATCAGCTATCGCTTATGACCAGATGTGTCTTGACGAGTCCATTGGCCTAATTAACAGAGTGATTACCATCGCCGAGGAGAACACACTGTATGATGTATGGTCCTTTGCACTGCGCGACCGTGGACTTACGTATCTGGAAAGAGCAGAGATTATAGTAAGCCTCAAAGGCTTTGCAGCCGCTCAGGCAGATTTGATGCGGCAGCGTGTGATATGCAGGCCGCACTACACCTCGAACGCTATATCTCGCTTCATCGCAAAGCGACTATCATGCTCTCAGCAGGTGCAACTGAAGCACACCTAGCACGAGATCGTCAGGAACTGCTCAAGGCTCTGAAAGTCATCGACTTGGCCAAAGGGGAGATCGGCAAGCCTCCTGATGAGGGGGGGATTAGCATAAAGCTCGACCAGGAGCGCTATCATCTCAACAGAGCGGAAGCATACCTGGCGTCGCCGTTTCAAATGGTACGTTTTCCTGCGAGTGCCCACGAGGAACTAGAGGAGGCGGCCAGGGTCACGGAGCCGACGCATAAAGTGCGCCAGACAGACAATGCTATCCTGCTGGCACAGTCCTACTTAATCGAGGAATATTATCCTCGCGCAACAGCCTATGGCGAGAATGCACTTGACTTGGTGAAAGGTATTGGCTCACCCTTGAGATTGGCGTCTATTGAAGCGCTTTATAGACAATTGAGAGTGAGCAGATACGGCAAGCATCCAGACGTAGCCAAGTTGGGGGTCAAACTCTTGCGCGTGCAACAGCCACAGATGTTCAACTAGACAATCACCAGTGTTCATAACTTGTAACCTCCTGCGTATATTCCTGTGTGGGCTTAGTAAGCTCTTGCTAAAATTTTTGTAAATGAGGTTACCTATGTCACTCTTCACTCGCCTTCAGGTGCGCAGCCTTGCTCCACTTATCGCATTCTTTGCTCTACTGCTGGGAGGACTTGGTGCTCCTATCGTTTATGCATCTAGTAGTTCTTTCATCGGTCAATTCAGCAAAATTGACACAATCGCATCGACGATTCCTAGTAATGGTGATCTTAATCCTTATGGCGTAGCTGTAGTGCCGCATTCAATAGGGAAACTGATGCAAGGGGATATCCTGGTAAGTAATTTCAATGCGAAATCAAACTTACAAGGCACCGGAACCACGCTTGTGCAGATTTCTCCTTCGGGTCAACAGCAGCTCTTTGCTCAGATTCCCAACCTTCAGAACACTTGCCCTGGCGGCTTTGGCCTAACTGCAGCACTGGTCGTACTGAGCAGGGGCTGGGTTATTGTGGGTAGCCTGCCAACGAGCGATGGCACATCAGCCACGGCTAAGGCAGGGTGTCTGATCGTACTGAACAGCCAGGGCAACGTGGTTGAAACATTCGCAGGTGGACTCATTAACGGCCCGTGGGGTGCAACTGCACTCGATCAGGGAAGCACGGCGACAGTATTCGTGACCAACGTGCTCAATGGAACAGTTGCCGCAAGCCCGAGAGTCGTGAATGCAGGGACGGTCATACGCATGACACTGAATGTTCCCCTTCAAGGACAGGGTGTGCCCACGAGGCAGCTCACAGCTCTAGTTGGCTTTGGCTTCTCTGAGCGGACGGACCCAGCGGCGCTTGTGGTTGGTCCACTTGGTCTGGGCCTTAGCTCAAACGGGACATTATATGTTGCCGATAGTGTGAACAATCGTATTGCAGCCATTCCCAACGCGCTTACCCGCCTAACTCCGTCCTCTGGAGGAACAACTGTGACTGCCAATGGAGCCATCAATGATCCGCTCGGGCTTAC
>JAFATZ010000140.1 GCA_019243675.1 Ktedonobacteraceae bacterium
CGTTTATCCGCTCGGCGATAGTGTCGAAGAGGCGTGTCTGGCCGTTGGCAGTGATGCTGCTGATGGTATCGAGTACCGATTGACGCTTAGGTCCAAGCGCTGTGACGGGCGTGAGGACGTCGGCACCATAGCTGAAGACGGTGAGACCGAGACCATCACTATCACCCAATAGATTGACAAACTCTGTCAAGCCTTGCTTGGCCGCATCGATTTTGCTAATCCCGCCAATGGTGTCATTCATGCTGCCGGAACGGTCCAGGATCAGCATTACGTCCACTTTGCGCCGTTGCTGATCCCAGGACGCTTTGATAGCGCTGACCACTTGGGCCGAAGGGATCTGCAGCAGCGTTTTAGGTTGACTAGTGTCGATGCCGTGCGCGCTGTCTAGCGGGGCCGTGAGTGGGATGCTCAGGTCGCTGGGGCGAAAGCCATATTGCATCGCCTTTTGCTGCTGCGCTTTGTCGAGCAGGAAGTTGCGCAATGCGAGCGCCGATGTCCTCTTAGCCGTGGTCACCCAACTTGCTTGCGGAATGGCAAAAGGATGGTCACTGTAGAAGGTGCCCTCCTTAGGGTAGATGGCCACTACAGGCAAGGGGGTCTGTGGATAGACACTTGGCTCGTTGGCCTCTACTACCAGACTCTCGTACATTACAGCGGCGCTCAGGTAATTGGGGCCACCGGAAAACATCTTCGTAGCAAAGAAGCCCGTGCTGTCACCATAGTGAATGATTGAGCTTTCGACATTGGCGACAAAATCCTTCGTTTTGCTGTTGTTCACATCATTGAAGTTCAGTCCGCGCACTTTGCTTATTGCAGCATAGTTTTCGGCAATCACTGCATCAAGCCCCGAGTTAGAGTAATCGGGATGGGTATGCCCGAACTTGAAATCGCCGAACTCGGGATGTCCGTATGCTGCCCAGCCTCGCGGGTTGGTGCTCAGCGCGGCAATATCGCTCCAGCCAATAAGCTTATTGGGCCAGCCCAGGGCCTGTGCCTCCGGCTTCCACATCGCAATCACAACCGGACTGGTTACCAGCGACGGTGTATCGGTTGCGCCAGTAGGGATGATGGTGCTGCCGTGCTCCTGCTGCCACATGTTGTTGAGCAGTGTGAGCCAGACGCTGCCAGCCGGACTCCAGACATCGGGCTGAATCTTGCCCGCGAGAATCTGGCGCATCGAATCGCCCGAGCCAATCGGTGTTGCCTTGACGGTGATCGGTCCATCGCACGCGCTCATGCCCCGACTGTTGAAATCAGCCACCACATTCTCAATCCACTTCTGCTTCTCGCTGCCGTAGTACATATTCAGCGTGACTGGCTGGGAGGAATGCGCCGCGCAGGGGATAGGGACTATCTGCGTAGATTTTGTCGCCGTGCTTGCAGCGGGGGTCGACGGGCCAGCACAAGCAGCCAAGAGGGATACAAGGAGCAGGGCAAAACATGCATAATACATTCTCGGCAAAAATCTAAGTTGCATTGATTGTCTCATTTCAAAATATTTGGCAAGGCCAGGGCGACCGCAAGGGTCGCCCCTACGACACACGGATATCGTAGGAACTATCCATTGGCCAACTGAGGGCTTGGATAATTTGTCTCCCATACCTTAATGAGCGCATCGACAACGTTACCATCTGGAAAGAAGGCCAGTTGATCGATTTGTGCATCAAAAGTGTGTTTAGGGGATAGCCTGGGCAACTGGGCAAATGGATTATTGGCTATTGATTTATCGCTGATCTGTACGTTTGGATTACTGGGTCTGAAGCCGTTCTGCAGCGCACGTTGTTGTTGGGGTACACCCAGCAGAAAATTGCGGAACTGCAGAGCCGCTGCCTGCTGTTCGGGCGTCACCCACTCTGCCTGGAAAATGGCAAATGGATGATTACTCACAATGTTGAGGCTAGGGTAGAACAGGAGCAGCGGTTGCTGGTAGCGCTCCTGGGCCTCCTGCTGCAACTGCGGTGAGAGTACGAGATTCTCGTAAGTGGCAATGACATCGGACAGGGCTGGCCCCTGGCTTAACACAATATTATTCAGGTATGTTCCGCTACTGCGCCCAAACTCATTGACGGCATTCTCGAACACTTTGAGGAAATTGACATACGTAGAGCTAGTCACATCATTGACGGTCAAGTCCCTTGACTTGCCCAGTGCTGCGTATGCCAGTAAGGTGATGGTGAGCAATCCGCTATTGGACTTGTCAGGAGCAGTGTGGCCGAATTTGATGGGACCGGGGAAGTTTTCGTGCAGGTCGGACCAGCCAGTCAGACTGAATGCCTTGTACAGACTGGGCAAGTCGATGCTGGAATAGTGTCTCAGCAGAGCATTGGCACGCTCTTGCCAGCAGGCCAGCACAAGCGGGCTGGAGACGAGCGAGGTTGTAGCCATGTCACCGCTACTGATGATTATATCAGGCCCAGGGTGCGCCATGCGCCACATGAGGGAGAGATGATTCAGTTCAAGGTCACTGGCCGGACTCCAAGCGGTTGGCTTTATCTCCCCACTCATAATCCTATTAGCCAGATCAATCGAGCCACTGTTGCTGCTCGCAACCTGAATCACCTTTCCCTGGTATGTTGCCCCACTCTGGTTAAAGGTAGCGATCGCGTCCTGCAGCCACATCTGTTTTTCAGTGGTGAAAAAGAAGTTAATGTTGATAGTGTCAGCCGCAGCGCTCAACGAACTTGCGTTACTGCGCCGCCAGACGAAATAGGTAAATCCTGTAAGCGCCGCTGCCGCCGCTAGCGCACCACCGATGATGACATTGCGACGGGAGACAGAAGGCGGCGGTTGACCTCCTTTATCTGGTATTTGAACTTGCGAACCTGTTCCTATAGCATTACCGGAGCCACCACTGGCCATCGGCTCTGCATCTGGCACAGATGAAGGGGTAGCTGCAGATTGTAGAGTCTTTTCCTGGTCTACTTGCTCATCAGGAAGGAACTGAGCTGGTGACCGTGGTGTAACAGCAGAAAAGGCGGGGAGCGAGTGTGACGTGCTGATCGATTTGACAATGCCGCTGCCAACAATGGCGTCATACATCTCAAGAGCTGATTGATAGCGCTGATCGGGGTCTTCCTGCATTGCCTTGAGCACGATAGTTTCGACCGCCTGTGGAATGCGCGGATTGAGTTGGTGCGGCAACTCAAACAGTGATGGGTTTATACGACGCCTGCGGGCATCTTGCGGCCTTGTGCCTGTAAGCAGAGCATAAAGCGTTGCTCCCAGTGCATAGATGTCTGAGCGAGTGTCACTCTGACCATGGCCATACTGCTCTAACGGCGCATAGCCCTGCGAGCCGAGCGAGGTGGTATCACTCGGGGCTGTCGGTTTGA
>JAFATZ010000310.1 GCA_019243675.1 Ktedonobacteraceae bacterium
CCGACGAGGCATTCCCCTAGAAGATATGGAGATGTATCAGTTCCACCCTACGGGTATCTATAAAGTAGGTGTGCTGTTGAGCGAGGCGGCGCGTGGTGAAGGTGCCAAGCTACTCAACGGTAAGGACGAGTACTTTATGGAGCGCTACGTGCCCACACTCAAAGATCTAGCCCCTCGCGATATTGTCTCGCGCTGCATCGTGCAAGAGATCAAAGAGGGACGTGGCGTCGATGGCAAAGATTATGTCTTGCTGGACGTACGCCACTTAGGTGCGCAGAAAATTGCCGAGAAGTTGCCCGATATCACCGACTTTGCCCGTAACTACCTCGGTGTCGAGCCTATTACCGAGCCAGTGCCGATTCAACCAACGGCGCACTACGCTATGGGAGGTATTCCGACCGATATTGATGCGCGTGTGGTCATTGACAAGCATTGGACGCCCTTTCCGGGCTTCTATGCCGCCGGTGAAGTAGCCTGTGTCTCTGTGCATGGAGCCAATCGTCTGGGTACAAACTCTTTGGTGGACCTGATCGTATTCGGGCGACGCGCTGGCAAGCACATGGCGAAATTCATCACTGAGACGAATTACGCTCCCTTGCCGTCAGAGCCAGATGGCTTCGCTCGAGAACTGGTTGAACGCCTCTCTCGTTCAACAGGCAGAGAATCGGCGGCACGCATTCGCTCTGCATTGCAGAACGAGATGGATGACAAGGTGTTTGTTGAGCGCAGTGAAAGCGGTCTGCGCCATGCTCTGGATATCATCGACGGTCTACAAGATGCGTACAAGAAGGTGCAGTTACAGGACAAGGGCAAACTCTTCAACACTGAAATGGTTGAAGCTCTCGAACTTGGCTTCCTGCTCGATTGTGCAGAGGCCACTATCCACGGCGGACTCGCTCGCACTGAGAGTCGTGGGGCGCACTACCGCCTCGACTATCCAAAGCGAGACGATGTCAACTGGCTCAAACACACGCTTGCCTACAAGGGTACAAAGACACACGACGTTCGCTTAGACTACAAGGATGTGATCCTCATCGACGATCCCCTATTCCAGCCTAAGGAACGCAAATATTAGGAGCACCTCATGAACGTATTAATGCGTATCAAACGCTACAATCCTGAAGTAAATACGAAGCCGTACTGGGCCGAATATCGTGTTGAGGTTGAGCCGATTGATCGCCTGCTGGATGCTTTGAACGTCATTAAATGGACCCAGGACGGCACGCTCACCTATCGCCGTTCCTGCGCTCATGGAGTATGCGGCTCCGATGCTATGCGTATCAATGGGCGTAATCGTCTTGCCTGTAAAGTACTTATGCGCGATGTAGGCAACAAAGTAACCATTGAGCCGATGCTAGGCTTTCCAGTGATCAAGGACCTCGTGGTCGATATGGAGCAGTTCTTCGAGAAATATAAGTCGGTCAAGCCATACCTCATCACCTACGATAATGAGCCGACGACCGAGCGGCTGCAGAGCCAACAGCAGCGGGCACGCTTCGACGAGGACACGAAATGTATTCTGTGTGGTGCTTGTACAGGCTCCTGTCCCTCCATCTGGGGCAACCCCGACTGGGTTGGACCTGCCTCAATCGTCAACGCACATCGCTTCATTTTTGACAGTCGCGACCAGGGCGCGGCAGAACGCCTAGCTATCCTAAGCCAACGCGATGGTGTATGGCGTTGTCGCACCATCTTTAACTGCGCCGACGCTTGCCCGCGCAATATCCCTGTTACTGATCTGATTGAGCAGGTGAAACGTGCTATTGTGTATAATGATACAAAAGATGTATAGGAATGAATTATGGATAATCAGTTCCACCGTAATTGACAAGTCCACTTGCATCATGACATACTATTACTAACGAGTGTAAAAGTACTCCCCTGAGCAGCATAGCGCACGGCCAAAGCAGTTTTTATACTTTTGAACTGTGCGGTTTGCGAGATTGGTAGAATTTTCCTCCTCTTGAGAGGTGTAGACTGGTTCCACTAAGCTGATACATTGATGCAGATGGACAGGAGAACCAGACCATGTCTCGCAAGAAGAAAGCACTACCGTCTCTGAACAACGAGGAACTACTAGCACTGCTCGCGCAACAGAAGCATGGACAGCCCGACTATGGGTCAGTGCTACGGTATTTCCGCAAGCAAAGGAACTGGAAGGTGGAGGAGCTGGCCTGGTACTATGGTGTGGCTTTGCGGGCAGGTGGATTTGAACAGGAAGAGATCAATTCGGTGACCGAGCAAAGAATCTACGCGATGGAGAACCAAAACAAAGTCCCCAAAGACCAGAAACGGCGCTGGATTCTGGCAACGCTGCTGGATATTCCGCCCTTTCTTTTCGGGCTGGAAGCGTTGCCAGCCACGTCCTCTCTCTTTCCTTGGAAGTCAGTAGACGTGGCCGAGTACCGTGCCAAGTTGGAGCGCTATTGTCGCTTGTTCCATCTTGGCACAGTGCAGCAAGCTGTGCCGCATATCCACCGACGCATCAATAACTTAAACCATGCTTCTCGTCTTGCCACCAGTCTGCAGGAGAAAGGCAAGATGCTCAAGTTGCTGTGTGAGTACTACGTCTTGGCAGGAGATATTGCTCAGAGTCAACTGTGCTTTGATGAGGCCATAGCAGTGCAGAGTGGTGCAATTACGATAGCGAGAGAGTGCCAGTTCTATGATCTGTTGGCCTATGCACTGCGGCAGCGAGGAGGTGGATACTTAGACAGAGGGGAGATCACAGCGTTGCGAGCAGGCTTTGCAGCGGCTCAGTCTGATTTTGAAGCAGCCAAGCGAGACCTGGATGAGGCACGCAGCTTGGAGCCTCATCTCTCTCCACAGTGGTACAGTGCTATTTTGTTGTTAGCAGGCAAGGTGAATGGACAGTTCGCACGTGATGGACAGGAGCTCAAGCAGGGGTTGAAGCTGATTGACCAAGCGAGCAAGCAGATCGGCAAACCCCTGGATGGCACGCCGATAGTGCTTGACGAAGAGAGATGTCATATGGATAGAGCAGTAGCCTGCATCAAGTCTCCGGTGCGAGCAGCGCGCTTGCCTGAAATGGCGCGTCAAGCACTGGAAGATGCGGAGAAAGCGGCACGGTTTATCTCCAAGCGCCGTCAGGCAAACCGCGCAACGTTCTGGGCCAAGACGTACTTTGTGGAGGAGCTCTATCCGATAGCGGCGACCTTGGGGCAGGAAGCACTTCTCATTGCCCAGGAGATCGACTCCCCGATCAGCGTGGCGCGGGTGGAAGCACTCTACCGAGGCTTGCGAGCAAGCCCCTACGGCAAGCATCCAGAGGTAGCGGAGTTGGGGATCAAACTGTTGCGCGTGCAACAGCCAGAACTGTTCACGTAGGTATCGAAGCACGTTTCTTTGCTCTCCTCATGAGCTTCACTAGCATCTCACATCACATCCACACTAATACTATGATACCCCGACGAGCCATCAGGAAGAGGCGGAGCCTCAGTAGGATCCTGGACATTGCCCTCCATATCAATGGCACGTACGACGATGGTATACGATCCTTTTGCGGGCTGCCAGCCAAGCTCCCACAACACCCAAGTCAGAGCAGATAGGGGACGTTTGAGCAGCGCTTTTTGCCAGGTTGCACCCGCATTGAAACTGACGTCCACTTCGCTGATACCTTTATCGCCCGAAAAGGCTACACCTGCAATGTAGGTCAGTCTGCCCGCTGGCAGTGTCGAGCCGATGAGCGGCGTGTCGATGCGCGCCGTCATACGAACAGGGGCAGCATCACTCCAGCCGCGCCGCTGCCAATAGCCCTGGTAGTCGCTATTGACAACCTCAATGCGCGTTATCCATTTCACATGCTTCATGCCATAAATACCAGGGACCAGTAGACGTGCAGGAAATCCGTGTCCCTGGGGCAGTGTCTGGCCGTTCATACGCAGCGCCACCAGCGTTGTCGGCTCTAGAGCTTTCGTCAGGTGAATACTATCACTATAGTCGTCGACAGCATACAATACAACTTTGCTTGCTCCTGGCTTCGCTCCCCCAGCATGTGTTAGCAGATCAGCGAGTGGAATTCCCTCCCACAGCGCATTGCTCATGTATTGACCTCCAACCTCATTACTTATGCACATCATCGACTCGTATTGCAGCTTTTTAGGCAAAGTCATCAAATCTTGGTAGGTCAGTGTATAGGGAGACACGACCTCTCCCTCAACTCGCAAAGACCAGTTAGCGGCATCAACCACGGGGTCGGAAAAAAGATTTTTAGAGACGACATAGTAACGATCATTCGGGGTTATTTCGCTTGAGAGTAACGGGGCAGGATGAATCTCGCCGTACTGTGGCTGCGGCGGTGGCACTATCTTAGGCGTGAAATGCGCAGCTAGGCGCGAGTTCACAGCGTTATTTGATGTCGCTGTATCTACTCCGAAGCCATCGCTAATAAAGCGCCATGCTAGTACGCCCAGCACCCCGATACCCGCCACTTCGAGTACACGCCATAAGACAGTGCGGCGAGAGAGGTTCTCTTCGAGACTGCTTGCTGCTATCTCATATGTTTGCGCATAGCGTTGCAGCAGCCAATTATAGGTGAAGACAAACAAGAGTCCGAAGGTCAGGCCCACCACTGCCAGACTGAGCATCGTATTACCCAGACCGATAACCAATTGTGCCCCAAAGAGTCCGCCACTAGTCAGCGGCAGGAACACAAAACCCGTCAGCAGCCAGAGCACAAACGCAAGTATGATACCTGTCATCCAGTGCAGCCACCGCTCTGTGCCTTGTTTCATCGTGGCAACGAACACGACACATAAGCCACCACTTAGCGCGAATACCAGACACTGCCCTACAATAATGCCATAGAAGAGATAGTGTTTGGCATCACCGCCTATAAGTCGGTGCAGATAGTCAAAAAGTGGCGGCGGCATGAGTTGCGTCAAGGCCGAGCCAAATACTTCAGGCAGGGAGATACCGTGCAAAGTCATGCTCAAGAAAAGCATGAGAGCCGTGGCAATTACGCCAGCAGCCAGACCTGCTAGTAGCCCTGTAGTGAAGAGTCGCCTACGTGGTAACGCTATTATTTTCTTCATAAGTAGCCTCGTTTATTGCGCATTGTAGAGGATATAAATAAAGTATCTATAGTTTTACACGTGGTGTAGGACGAAAATTTACACAGAGTTCCCTACGTGTTTCCCCGATATTGAAGGCAAAGTTACTATAGATTTACCCGCTTAAAACTTTCGTACTTTTCCCGATTTCATAATTAAATAACTCTGCTATATTCTCTTTAGACATGATATCAAATCCTGTTTTTGATATTCTTGGTTGTTGGGGAATATCCCCAATTAGGAGAATGCAGTCGGAGGCTAGCGGAACTATGGACCACGATGGACAGACAGTTTTAGAGGGAAAGACCTCTTCCAACAGCGCTCTCACCGATGATCACGGCAAGGAAACACTTAGAGAGTTCCATGAAGCATTGGGAACTGCGACGATGCAGAAAACCATCAGCTACCCACGGATCAGTGTTATCATTCCAGCGCTCAATGAAGCAAAGAATCTCCCTCATGTCTTGCCGTATGTGCTAACTATTGCTAGCGAGGTGATCTTAGTAGATGGGCATTCGACCGACGACACGGTCGAGATAGCACAACGTCTCATGCCCGCAATCAAGATCACAAAGCAGACTGGCAAGGGCAAGGGCAATGCGCTCCAATGCGGATTAGCAGCGAGTACCGGAGACATCATTGTGATGATGGACGCAGATGGCTCGACCGACCCCAAGGAAATTCCACACTTTGTGCAAGCGATACTACTAGGTGCCGACCTCGCCAAAGGGTCGCGCTTCCTCAGCCCTGGCGGCAGCGCCGATATTACACGCCTACGCCGATTTGGCAACCACATGCTGCGTATGATTGTCAACTGGCTCTTCCAAACGCACTTCACTGATCTGTGCTACGGCTATATCGCATGCTGGCAAGGTAGCCTCGATTTCATTGAGCTTGATAGTAGTGGCTTTGAAATCGAAACGCAGATCATCCTGCGTGCTCGCAAGGCCAACCTCAAGATTGTCGAAGTGCCCAGCTATGAGCATCTACGTCTTCACGGTGCCAGCCACTTGAAGCCCTTTCGTGACGGGTGGCGGGTGCTGCGGACGATCTGGAAGGAGTGGAGCAACGGGTACTCGGGTATCAAAACCCCTGGCAGGCACTGCCTCTATCAGTCGAGTATCTCTGAATGGCAAACTGACTCGTGGCGAGCGAGCTAGATTAGCAGTATTACTTTTCATGAAGCGGCGTTCAAAAGGGTAGCTACTCACAGCCCCTGGCTTAAGCCTTGATGGGGAACGCCCCAACCCTCAGTGCGCTGATGCATTTACAGAAATTTCGAGGAGATCTCTTCATGAGTTGGCAGGTTTCGTTCCCCATGCGCTCAGAAAAAACAGCGTGCCATGAAAATCAGGCTGCTGCATTTCTACAGAGGCCTGATTGTGCAGGCGCTCAAACTCCTCTTTTGTGATCACCCCCATTTTCACAAACCAAGGGGCCATGAGTGAAAACGTCATCATGAAATTTTGATAATTCGGTTCATGTGCTTCTGTTCCGTGGGAGTAATCTAGAGCGTAGGCATGACGCTGGATGTTGGTCAGCCCTATATCACGCAGGAACTGAATCAGCAGCAATGTGATACCGTGCATCCCACCTTCAGGACCGAACGATTTTCCATCCAACTGTCCAGCATATTTCATTAATGCAAATATCTGCTCATGGGTCGAGCTGGTGCTGAACGGTGCCTCACAGTCGGTGAGCCTGATGACTCCGCCGGGTTGTGTGACACGAAGACACTCTTGCAGCAAGTGCAACCAAGCACCCTTTGGCATGAAGCTAGAGAGGAAGCGAGCGTTGACGAACTGAAAGGCGTTCTCAGGGAATTGGAGAGGTTTGAGGATGTCCATCACTTGGAAGCTGGCATTGAGCAGATGCAGTATCCCAGCTTGAGCTTGGGCATAGCGGATCATCTTCTGGCTGATGTCCACGCCGATTATGTCAGTAGTGGGATAGGTACGAGCAACATCAAGCACCCAGCCACCAGAACCACAGGCCAGATCGAGCACCATCTGGCCGGGCGAGGGCTCGAAAGCAGCGGGGAAGACACCTCCCATCTCTTTAGTGACGAGGCGGTCCTGCAAGAGTGAGCGAGCGCATTCCTTAGCATCTTCGGGGTTAATTACATAAGTACTCGTATTTTCTGGTGAATTGAATTGGTTCGCCATACAGATTCTTCCGTTGTTATCACTCGCTCGACACCTCTAACAATTCGGCTTCCATCTGTTGCAGGACCAGTGCCTCTGCTTCAGGCTCCGAGAGGCGGTATTCCTGCTCCCTTCGGAGACGCAACACCCGGTCACGAAACTGAGTCACGGAGCTGTACTGGCCCTTCTCAGAGAGAAGCGGCATTTCATGCAGGGCTATCCTGTATAGTTCGTAGAATTGCTCGTCCCGAAAGGAGAGGGCAAGCATATTGGCGCAAACCTCAATGAGGCTCAAGCGTGCTTGCGTGAAGTAGTTGACCTGAGTGCTGAAAACCAGCAGACACCCCGCAACCTTTCCTTCTCTCTGCAAGGGCCAGGCTACGGCACTTTTCTCGTGAGCACTTAGTCGAACAGCCAGTGGCCCATTCTGCTCCGTATCCTGCACGACGCTAGGCTCACCGCAGCCGACTGTCCAGCCTGCTAGCGACTCTGCCCCAAGAAAGAGAAATCGCCACGCGACCCCATTATAGTCCCAAGGAGCGGTTCCCACGCCCATGCGCCCACACAACGAGCGCACAGATGCACCCTGAAAAGGAGGAACGCATTGGACAATGGTTATTTCCATGCCGAGCGCATCGCGATCGAGCAGATCGATGGTTCTCTGCAACGTGTTCGTACGCAGCGTCCAAGCTCGAAACGGGCCGCGAGTAGTGGCATAAGCCCCTAAGGCACGGACGAGATGTTCGCAAGGCATCTCGTCCTGAGGACGATTAACAGCAGGAAACTTGCTCAATGTTATGTACGGGAAGAACTCCGCTTGAATCAACTCCAGAAGCTGTTCGCGGTATGGGGAAGGAAAGATATCGGGGAGTCTCTTGAGTGTACTCGCCCTCGGCTCCGTCTCGCTGTTGATCCACCGTGTCACCGTGTAGGTATTCACGCCGAGTATATCGGCAATACGTTGTCTTTCGGATGGCCTCTCCGTGAGCCTCCCTAAGAGTACTCTCCATGATTGTGGCCGGATGTCTATGCTCATTACTGCTTCCACTTACGGGGTCTTTCTGTTATGGCTAGTGGGTGTGGAATTATCCTGAATAGTTGCAAAGGTTGCCACCTCATTTTTTGGAGGTTCTAAGCGCGAAATGACTTCCACCTCTTTCGGGTATGAGATGGAATACATACTTTTCGTAATCATTTCGTATACTCTAGTATTATAGTAGACACATGTGTGTATGTCAAGCTCTATTTTCACATTAATGTGTGTTCAATGTACAAAATGAATATAGAAATGTTGACATTTCGTGTTTTCTATGCTACAGTTAGCTTAACACATGTGTATTCATCCTTGCAGTATAAAAAGCATATAGTAACCTATTCCCACGTGGAGGAGGCGGTTTTGTACTTTTATGAGGAGGCAGGGCAGTTGTAAGATCAAGAATAAAATGGAGCGGTGTGTATCCTGAGTATGACCCTTGCGTTCACCACTGCTGTACCTATTTCGGCGTTCCTACATGTATCGTAGGGATTCTAGTGATCACCTTGCCCCCCCATCGACTATTCAATAGTCCTGTTGAAGGAGACTGGATATTATGGAGAACAAGGGTTCAGATGTATTGGTATATCCCATTACAGTACTAATTGTAGATGATCATCCACTGATTCGCTCAGCAATTAGTCAGGCTCTCTCTCCCCAGCCTGAGATCAAACTGGTCGCCACAGCACAGAATTATGCTGAAGCTAAGGAGCAGGTCACTCATCTGCTTCCTGATATTATCTGGTTAGATATGCACATTGCCCCTGGCGATAGCATTGCGGAGATACGCTTCCTGAACAAGCTTTCTCCTTCTTCTCGTATCATAGTGCTTGCTGATAGAGAGGACGAGCAGGAAGCGTTTGCGGCGATCATGATGGGTGCCCAGGGCTATCGCTCCAAACAGGATGTTGATGCAGAAGAAATGATGATCATGATTCAGGCGATCTGTCGTGGTGAGTTGGTGCTACGCCCAGTACTGCTGATGGGCCTAGTGGGGCGGTTACGCTCTGCGGCGATGCCGCTGTGGGGAAGCGAGAGTGGGTTGGGCTATCGTGCATTGCAGCCCAGCGCGTCACTCAACGGGCTAACACAATTAACGGCACGAGAGCGCGAGATACTGCAGTTAATGAGCCAGGGATATCGTGATCGTGATATTGCTAAGGGACTGTGTATCTCTGAGAAGACAGTGCAAAAGCATGTACAGAGTATTCTGAGTAAGCTTGGCGCACAAAACCGCACCGAAGCGGCGTATCTCATCCATCAGCGAGTAGGCTAAGTGTAGTCAGAGAGATAATTGTTATGGTTGCGGAAGGTTTGAGAGCCTCTTCTCACTCGCCCAAGAACGGCAGCTTGTTAATTTTGCTGCTTGGATTATTGCCCATCATCAGCATTGCTGGATATGGGATTGTCCATGAGCTACTGTCAGCATCCTCAACTAACATTGCTTATGGGGCCAACGTGGATATGACTGCTATAATTCCGGGCACTCCCTATACCGTCACGACTGCTCATGGTGGCAATTTCTTCGATCTAGCCGAGCAGCTTGGTATCAATACACTGCGCATTACAGATGTCCGCTGGGAGCTTACTGGAGAAGAATATTCCCAAGCAACCTGGCAGCGTGTGTTCGATGAGGCAAGTCAGCGTCATATACACATTATTCTGCTACTCATAGATGGCAAAGGGCACTCAGCCACCGAGCAGGCGCACACACTCCTGGAGAGCTATCAGTTAGGCTACGCCTCAGCCCTTTGGCTGGTAGACCTCGACAATGAGCCGGACCTGAGCGATCCGCAACGCATGAGTGCATTGCGCAAGGAAGCGACGTATGTTCATGAGGTCGCGCCAGGGGTTCCTGTCACTATTGGTGGCTGGAAGAGCGAGATGCCAGGGCATCCAGGAGAGTTCGACTGGCAAGACCCAGCAGATATCCCCAAATTTATTAGCCTAGTAGATGTCGTGTCTCCCCACCTCTATCAATTTGGAGAAGGCGCTCAACAAGGCTTCACACCGCAACAATGGACACGGAACTTCTTGAGTGCAGTGCGTCAGAAAGCGCAGCAGAAGCCGATTCTGCTGGAAGAGTTTGGAGCAAGCAATGGATTAGCGCCAACTACCGCATCTAATCCCATGGGTAGCCCCGAGTGGCAGGCGTCTGTGTACCATGGAGTCCTGCAAGAGATTGCAGCAGAATATCATAATCACAAGGTCATTGGCGCAGTCGCCTGGATAAGCGCACCACGAATGCTGCAACCCGACGACCTTCAAGGAGACATGAGTGGTTGGGCATTTATACTCAACAATGGCCAGCGTCTCTTGCCTGCGGCGAAGCAATTCTCTGCTCCGCCTAATACTCAACCGTAGTTAGATCTCAATCGTAGATACTGCTGAAGAGAGATTCAGAGCCATATGTACGATTGGGAGGAAGAAGATGACCATCGAGGAATTGGAAGCGTGACAAAATGAATAAAATGCCTAACTTTTTTATTGTGGGTGCAGCAAGATCCGGCACAACTTCTCTTGATCAGTATTTTCGTCAACACCCAGAGATCTATATGGCACCAAATAAAGAGATGCACTACTTCGCGGTTAACCAGTTTCCTTCATGCTTTAAAGGTCCCGGAGATGAAAGTCTAAACAAAATGATAGTTCGGGATGAGGTTCAATATAGGCAATTCTTTGCTAATACAGCGGGGAAAAAGGTTATCGGCGAAGCTTCAGCATTTTACCTATGCTTTCCTGGTACCGCAGAGCAGATAGCGCAAGCAGTTCCTGATGCGAAGATTATTGTTATTTTGCGGGAACCTGTGGCCCGGGCGTACAGCGCATATATGCTTCTAGTACGTGATGGTAGAGAGACATTAGGGTTTGCAGAAAGCTTGAGTCTGGAGGAAGAACGTAAGCGAGGAGAGTTTGAACCCATGTGGTGGTATAGAGAACTGAGCTTATATTACAAACAGGTCAAACGCTACTTAGATGTATTTGGGACACAGCAAGTAAAAGTAGTATTGTATGATGAACTTTTCACTAATTCTAAATCAGTATTGTGGGATATATTCAACTTTCTGGGAGTAAAGGAAGATGTAGCCATTAACACATCTATACGCTATGGCAGTGCGGGAGTTCCAAGGTCACGAACCCTCTATACCTTTCTAGACAATGTTATAAACAACCAGAGTCCATTCGGAAAATACATAAAGTCTCTACTACCGTTACAACAACTTGCACCCTGGGCTGTTAAGGCTCTTGAAATGAGCTTACAGCCTGTTCCTATAGATTCTCAAACCCATGCTCAACTCAAAGAGTACTTTGCGGAGGATGTGAGGAAGCTGGAAGATTTACTGCACAGAGATTTACTAAGCTGGCATTGACCTTGACCCGCTACTGCAAGCTTTCACGGTGCGGAGCTGCTGCTGAAATTTACCCTGTGAGCTGAGATGGGTGGATAGCATTAAATAGTAAGCGATAGTTTTTGATGGTGTGCTCCCATGAATGGGTATCAGTGTAGCGTTTTCCACGGAGTTGCGCTGCCTGCGGTAGTGCGCTTTGAAGTGCGGCAATATCTTCTGGAGGCACGAGAATAGCACCCTCGTAACCAGTCACTGCCTCGATCAAACCGCCGACGCGTGTTACCACTATCGGCAACCCATAGCTCATTGCGATGTGCAGTGGTCCGCTCGTTGATGCCCGGTGGTAGGGCATCACTACAGCGTCTGCCCCAGTGAAGAACTGTGCCACCTCTGCATCGGATACGTAGCGGTTGACAAATGTGATCCGATCACGATATCGGCTCTGGTTAATGAGATTTGTTGGTATGGTCCATTGCTCCCAGGTCTCGCCAACAATAGTAAGCCAATACTTAGCGATCTCGTCCTCAGGCAGCGCATCGAACGCTCTAATGAGATCTTCAAGCCCTTTATATGGTCGAATCACGCCAAAAAATAGGAAGTTGCAACATGATATTGGTGCAGTCCGATGCTCCTTCTCCCCATCTGTCAACTGATAGTGGTCATATGGCCCATGGGGAATCAGTGCGACAGGTCGTTTCTCCAAGTCATAGTGTTCCTGCAACAAATTACGATCATATTCAGAGTGGATGACAAAGCCATGTGCTAGGCGTGCCACGAGTGGCGCAACGAGTCGCACATAGGCTTGTGCTAGCCGTAGCTTTGCTTCTCCTGTATCGAGCACTTCGTGGAATTCAATCACTACTCGCGCTCCCAACAGTCGCGTTACTAAAGCAAGCAGAAGATACGAATGGAGCACTGTCCCGCTCCACCATTGGAACACTACCACGTCTGGGCGCGCCTGTATAAGGAACACCAGAGCGCGGAGCATACTGGGTAGCCAGTACCAATCCACCCCATCAAAGACTTGCACAGCAGGATCATACTCCAATCGAGTTAGGTTCGCGCCTACACGCATCCGTCCAGGATAAAAGTGTGTCGGCAACAACTGACGCATCAAAACCACTGATACCTTATGGGATCGCGCCAACGCATTCACCAAGCGCAGCGTGTAATAGCTGATCCCGCTCAGAAAGTGCGTTCCTGCCCCAACCACGCATACCCGTAGTTGCCTGTTCTCCATCATTGTACTTAACTTCCTCTAGATAGTTCTTTTTCTCTCCCTCGCCGCCGCAAGGGGTAGGGAGAGAAAAAGTAAAATCTGATAATATCTACTTCCGCTACTAAGCTCCCAGCTATTTGAGCAGCTAAGAAGGCCCAACCTGCCCCTACGATGCCAAGTATTGGGAGCAATACCCACGATAGAATCAGTGTGAGCGACGCCATGCCTAGGTTGAGCAGCATAGCACGGCGTAGACGCCTCTGCACGCGTAACACACTCACATAGATATTTGTAATTGCGTCAGGGACTGCTGCAATAGCGAAAATTGTTAAGAGCGGTAGGCCTTGGCGAGCATAATCTGGTCCAAACAACAACATGATAGATCGTCCACCTAAGAACACTGCTAGCATAGCCGGGACTAACAGTATGCTGATGATCACGGCGCTAGAGCGTGTTTTATGCAGCACGTTATCTGTGGCGTGCGAGCCTTCGGCGAAGAGCGCCGTTGCCACCGCTGACGATATCATGAAGAAGAAGGTGCCCACCATTGAAGTGGTATAGTAGTAGGCATTATCCGCTGCTGATAGCCGCACCGTCACAAAGACTGGCAGCAGGTACATCGGCATTAGGCCGCCAATGTTGATGAAATGATTCCATGCAAGTAATGAGAGCATGGTGCGTACCTGCCCTACTATGCCGCGCACGGCCAAGCAGTAGGCTCGCTTCAGGCATGGTATCAGCAGTAGCCATCCCCCTATCAAAGTAGCGGCAGCAGCTAGGACCAACGAAGAGAAAATCCCCAGTGCGCCCCATTGGACGAGCAGTACCATCAGCAGGAGCTTGAACACGGCAAAAGCTGTGTTCCGCAGTAGCATGTTGTTTGCAGCACGTTCTGCTACGAAGGTTTGATCTAACAGTATGGTAATGATCCATAGTGGCACCCCAGCAATGAAGACAACGGTGTAGGCAGGATAATGTCCGAAGATAGTGAACTGGCGCGAGAAGAGAGGAAGAATCACACCAACAATCGCAGCAGCAAGCAAGCCAGCTAAGGTACCCATAGCCAACCCTGCATTAAGCGTGAGCGACCATGCGTAACCTGTCTCACGGCGAGGCAGCATATGCACCAAAGTTGAGTCTATACCCAGGTCGGCAAGAGTTGCAGTTAGCGTCATGACCGCAATAATCGCTGATGCCAAGCCGACATCTTGAGTTGAGTAGATATGGGCTGCCACAATCCAGTAGAGATAGCCGATGGCTGATGTAGCAACGGTTGTGCCCATGATGTAGATGCTATTGCGTAGCAGGGAATTGCTACGTATGTGCTGCGCCAACGAGCGCATCAGGGGCCACGAGTTCAAGTTACCCTGTTTGCCAAATATCATAGTACTCGCTTTTGTTTAACTTCGCAAGGCGATGAGCGTACAAGTATTTAGATTTTTCTAAACACAAACTGCTAGGACTAAGCCACATCCGCATTGCAGGCTCTAATAACTGAGCGACCCTGCGTACAGACTTTGGAATAGCCTCGATTGGATAGTTGAACACGAAAAGCATTTTCATTATCCTTTCTGTTCGCAAAGATATGACCCTTTGGGTATAGCTAGCTTCCTCACGTGCGATGCCATAACGTAACATGGCGGTATATCGTTGTAGGAGCAACTGCACGGTAGAGCAATGCCTCTACTTGTACATACTCAGTTTGCGGTAGCACGAGCGTGGCCTCCCACTTCTCATTCGATTTGAGACCAATAGAAGGCCACACCTTTACTACCTTGCCGTCCATGTTAACAATGAGCCTGTACTGCATAGCTTTCAACTCCATGTTGCTCACACCGAGGTGAACAGTATTCGACGTTTTGGCTCCCCCTGTCGGTAGTATCCAGAGTTGCGTAAATCCAGGAAAGGGTTGCTGTGCCGCTCCGATGCTAGACACAACTATTGCTGCGCAGACTATTACCGCAGCCAGGCCCAATAGTAACCCTTGACGAACAGTAAAGCCAGGGATTCTAACTCCCCACCGTGCTGAGCCAATTACGCTCCGTCCCTGCCGACGTACGAGTGCAGCGACACAAGCACCAAGCGTAATGCTAGCTAAGAGCACTGACCAGGAGCTTGCACGCAAGCCAAACGGCGTCCAGTTAAGCGCAAGCCCACCCAATATCACAATCGCTACACTTAAACCTAGGCTAAAAACAAGGCGGTCTAGAACTCCAAGCGAGCCTCTGGGGAACATTACTGCTGTTAGGGCGTAGCCCGGCAACACGAGCACAAGTGGTAATGTCCAGATGCGGCCAAGTACACTGTTTGCTGTTACCGTGAACGTCAAAGCGACTGCAACAATGGTGATCGCGACCACCACGAGTATGTCAATAGATCTATGTTTCATGATCAAGCGCTCCCCATTATCCTGACGAGGACTTCGACGTAGAGGCGGTCGGTGACCCATCTGTGATTGCTTCAACGTCATAGATGATAATATCGCCGCTATCAAAAAGCCGGCTCACTTTCTTCACGCTATCAAATTTCGTCAGTGCTGCCGGATCGATTGTCTTGGATTGCAGCGTGTTAGCCGCATTTACGCTGAAATAAGTTCCCACCCATGGCAATCCGGTGCTGAGTCGACGGTCAACAACGAGATACTGAATCTTATCTTCCTGCAGAATCGTCTCTATCTCCGGTCCAAATTGTAGTGAGGTAAATATCAGCGCCACGTCGGTTTTGGCGTTCAGGGCCGTTACAGTCCACTCATTCCCATATGTCATCATGAGCAACGTATTGACGCGGTCAGTGGCTATGTGCTGTCCTGGTCCAAGATATGAGCCTGTCCACTCCGCTGCCGTTATACCTTCTGTCTCAATAGAACGCTGATCAGCAGAAACCAGGTATGGCCCCGGCATGCGAGCCCAGAGGGGTCCGTTGCCCAAGATCGTCTGCCCGACGAAGATGATGCCCACTGCACCCATGACCATCGTAGCTCGTCTCCAGCTCGGCCCATGGGACAACCAGAACTGCGTGGCTCCAATAGCTAGGACGAAAGCAATCCCGAAAAAGAGAAATGCTGTTGACCGATCCGCTGACTCTGCCCCGGCTGGTATCAGATGGAACGCTTGGCTCACTGGGTAGCCAAGCGCTCCGCCAGCCAGGGCAAGGGCGGCCGCGTTGGTACGGTGGTACCGCCAGATGTAGAACAGCCCAAATGGCAGTCCTAGCACGATCAAAGCCACTGAAGCGAACGCCGTCACACGCTCCCACAGAGGTGTCACGAAGCCAGCACCCCCATGAAACAATTGCCGCGTTACTTTTTCGCCAGCGAGTATCTGCGAGACCTGATGCACTGTGCTGTCAAAGTGTGGGCTCAGGTAACTTAAGGCCATATCCCCCGTGTATTGCAGCCAGACGACACACAGCACTAGCGCTAGCAACGCTACTCCGCCTGGTCCTACGTAACCTTTCTTGTGGCGACTTTGAGGAAAAGATGTCACCATCCAGAGGAAGGTGAATGCTGTGAGCATATACGACGTTATATGATGCGTGATCACTGTCGCCCCGATGCCAAGACAGATCATCAGGATCAGACCTCTATGGCCACCAACAGCACAGCGGAGTGCTATGGCGAACACGACAAGCACAGTGAGAGATAGGGATAAAGACTCATACGAGAACCCTCCGTTAAACCAGCCCACGCAAGCAACGTACAACAGCGTGGCGATCCCCGCCACTTGCGCTGAGTTGCTAACGTGTTCATAGGATAGATAGAGTGCCAGCACAAGCAGTAGCCGTGCTACGCCAATTAACACAGACCCAGCAGCGAAAGTAGAAAGTCCTGTCAGACTGCTAAGTGCATTTGTGACAATCTCCAGCCCAGGATAAAAGGGGCTAATTGGCAAACCGGGGTTTGCCTGAAAAAGATGCCCACTCGCAACAATATCATTTGCTGTTCGCACATGTAGAAGTTCGTCATAGTATGTGAAATAAAGCGGGTATTCCAACACTTTAGTAAAGTAGAGTGCAATTCCCGACAAAATGAGAAGGGCAATACGCTCCCGCCGCGCTGCATCAGGTGAGAAGAGACGCCACGCGATGGGTAGAAAGAGCATTAGCAGGCCAAACCAATACAGCGGCTCAGATCCCTGTATTGCGAAGCGGCTCGCATTGTATGATAGTGCCACCAGCAATAATCCCACTGCGCTGGTCAAGCTTAGCGCTGGCAACCAGCCCCAATTATCGGCTGTCGGTAGAACAGTAATTATGATATCGTCAGCCAGCAACTCAGGCTCTCTCAGAACACTAGTCATACTTATACCTGCTCATATACGTGCTCAATGTGCGGCACAACTGTGCTGGCCTGAAACGCTGTGACTTTGTGTAGTGCAGCTTGTCCCATACGACTGCGAAGATCTGGATGCGCCAGCAAGCACTCAATAGCCTACTGTAGAGCTGATGTATCACCTGGTTGGACCAGCAAGCCGGTTTCGCCGTCAGCAACGAGATCGACCAGCCCACTAATACGTGACGCAACAACAGGCTTTCCCATGATCATCGCCTCCATTGCCACTGTCGGACAAGAGTCAGGGCCCACTGTGGGAATTAATGCCACCATGCTACGACGCCATGCCTCCATGACTGCATAGCG
>JAFATZ010000202.1 GCA_019243675.1 Ktedonobacteraceae bacterium
GGCTCCGCTTGATCTGCGTATTGCCTATGTGATGAGCCGCGAAGGCTTGGAGCGGGCAGCAGCTCGCGAGCGTATCCTTGAGAAAGATCAGGAGCGATGCCGCTATCTTCAGACGTTCTATCAACGGCACCCCAATGATCCACACCTGTACGACCTTGTCGTGAATACTGGCGTGCTCGATCTGGAAAGCGCTGTTGATGTGTCGTGTCTTGCCTTAGAGCGCAAGGCAAGGCGACTCTCGACACCAATACAAGACCTTGGGCCAGCCAGCGGGCTGGCTCGCTATCCAGGTCCGCCTGAAGATTTCCGTCCTCCGCAACGTGTGACATGACAAAAATAAAACTATTGCTTGTAGACGATCATGGGCCACTGCGTAAAGCGCTGCGTGAGGGGTTGGAGGCAACTGGCAGTGTGCAGGTAGTGGCGGAGGCTGCTACTGGGCACGAGGCTATAGCACAGGCATTAGAACTTGATATGGACGTTATCCTGATGGATGTGCAACTGCAGGATGCGCAGGCTAGTCGCCCATTGAGTGGCGTGAGCGCGGCTATCGCTATTCGCCGTGAGCGACCGCGTATGCCTGTGGTCTTCTACTCCATTCAGGACGACGACGACTATTACCGCGAGTTTCGCGCCTCGGGCATCCTCACGCACTATGCCTATGTGCGTAAGAGTAACTACCTCTTGCCCAGCATGCTCGTACCCTTGCTGCGCGACGCTTTCAATGGACGTAGCCTGGTCGATCCAGAAATTGAGGACCGAGTGCAGCAGGTGCGCGATCTGGATGAGCAGTCGCCACGCACGTTGCTGGAGCCGAACGAATTGCGCGTGGCCGAGCTGATAGCGCAGGGCATGACCAATGAGCAGATTGCGGCACGCCTGCACTTGCACGATAAGCGCGCCGTGAGCCGTACAAATGGGCGCATCTACGCAGCCTGGGGCTTGAATGACAATGCCGTCGATGATAAAGTGGCGCGTGCTAGGGCAACACTCATCTACACGCTGAACCGTACAATTGTGTGGGACGAGAACGGAGTGGCACTGGTACAGGATCGGCGTGGCCAATGGGTTGCGCTCTACAAAGATAACGGGTAGTACCTTCACCGCTACAACCTCTGGAAAGAAAACATGCCATGCAACCGCTATTTGACTCTGTAAATATGCTGCAGACGATGGTACTGGCGCTTTCCATCTTCAACCTGATAGCCCTGCTCTGGCTCGCCTTTACCGTCTGGCTCAACGGTGACCGACGTACTCTGATTACGCGTGTCGGTATTGTTGGTATCAGTCTCTCCGCGCTCTTTTTCTTCATCCATACCTTGCTGCTCGATACACCACTCTCACCACAAACGCACAGGAGCATCATACCAGACTTCTTGTGGCATCTCATGTGGTTGCCCGCGCTTGCTGTTCCCTATCTGTGGTTCGTCATCGGGCTGCACTACGCTTCGCTTATCAATGAAGGATGGCGGCTGCGCAGACCGCTTCTGTTGCTGAGTAGTGGTCTGCTAGGCCTGAGCATACTGCTGTTGCTGGCACTCAACCGTGAGATGTTTACCTTCGAGGACACGCTGAGTTTGTTGGCCTATAGCGATACTATACTTGCTGCCCATGCTGTCACTCTGCTCTCGCCCCTGGTGGTATTACCCGTACTATTTCTGTGCTACGTCACATTCTGTGCTATTGGCCCTTGGCTCACGCTGAGCCGTCTTGCACGTCTACTGCGTGTGCTATGGGATGCATGTCTCATACCGCATCCAGTGTCCCCCCTGCATCGCCGCTTGGCCGATGCATTCTGGGATGATCCCGTAGAGGTTGAACTGCTAGAAGAGCCAGTCCTCTCCTGGCATCTAGCCCGGCCGGGACTGTTAGTAGCTGCTCTGCTGATGGTAACATTGACGATAAGCTTGGGCATGCTTGCTGTCTACGCTATTCTCAACTGGCTCAAGATGAGCCAGCATGTTTCTATGACAAATCCTGTAGTTGTGCCTACTTTCACTACTGTGCCTGCCAATCTCTTGTTACCCGATCTGCTAGCCAATGGCCTAGTAGGAGTAACCATCCTACTGATTGGCTACTCTATTGTGCGTCACGGCATCTTGATTGAGCGTCCACTTGGGCGCACAGGCTTCTTCGATCAGTGGCGCGGTATCGTTATCGTCGCTACGATTGTGGCCATCTTCATTGCACTGCTTGTAGCTTTTACACACAGTAACCTGCTGGGTTTGCTGCTGATTACATCGCTAGCGACCGCCGCTTACGCACTGTTCACGTGGGGCAGCCACAGCGCCCATGACCGCTATGTCGCCCTACTCGCACCTTTTCTACACAGCACAAATATGCGCCATTGGTTAAACACCGACGTGCAGAAAACCGAGCAGAGCATGCAAGATCTCTTCTTTCATCTCTGTAAGCATGTGCTGGAGGTCGAGTGTGCGCGCTTAGTCGTGCTAGCCGGGCCTGTGAGACGCAGCTTCGCCTATCGCTGGCCTGTTTTTCGTACAGAAGATAGCGCCACGGAGGCTTTGCCCCATACATTTGAGCAGGAGATACACCCCTGCAAGCAATGGGCGGCTAGGCGGGTACGTCTCACACTGCAAGGCCAAGCTCTGGTGTGCTGGGTTTTGCCCATCTACAATGAACTAGGGCTAGTAGCAGCGCTCTATCTAGGGCCACGCCAAGATGGTGCCGTCTTCACCAATGAGGATATGGAGCTTGCTCACGCGTGTGGACAACGCATCCTGGACACCCTGCGCGACCACGAGTCAATGCAAGTCGTTGCTAGTCTGCTACGCCGTCGCATCGTGCATGTAAAACTGCTGGGAGCACAGCACCGACGCACGTTACATGATGAGATTTTGCCCCAAATACACCTTGCCTTGTTACATCTGGAGACATTGCGTCCCCTACTCAGTCAGCAGGCGCATGGTACGCAGGAAACAGATGTCTTCAATGAAGCTGTACACATGATTAGTGACGCCCATCGCAAGCTCGCTACCATGATGCGCTCAACCACACCAAGCACGCCGCATCACCTGGAACGTGACGGCATGATGCATGCCATTCGTACGATGATTGAACAAGATTTCCAACACGCGTTTGACGAAGTTGAGTGGGCCATCTCAGAGGGGACGGTGCGCTGGGTCGATGAGCTGGTGCCTCCGGCCCTCGCTGAGATCGTCTTCGCCGCTGTACAAGAGGCACTGCGCAATGCTGCACGCCATGCTCGCGGAACAGACGTACACCGCCGATTACATCTGCTACTCAAGGCAACGTGCAACCCACACCTGGAAATCATCGTTGCTGACGACGGTATCGGCATTGTTGCTAGCAACAGTGCAACAACAGGTACCGGAGGAGGCTTATTGACATACAGTGCTTTGCTGGCTATTGCTGGCGGTAGCCTCAC
>JAFATZ010000210.1 GCA_019243675.1 Ktedonobacteraceae bacterium
GCTCTAGGGCACCAATAACGCTTCGGCATCTTCGATAATATAGCGGTAGCCTTGCTCAGTAAGGAATAACTGGCGATTAGCGGAGAACTCCTGGTCTCGTGTATCACGTGTAACGATGGAGTAGAAGTAGGCGAGACTTCCATCACTCTTAGGACGCAGAATACGGCCCAGCCGTTGCGCCTCCTCTTGGCGTGAACCAAATGTGCCAGAGACCTGGATAGCCACATTGGCGTCGGGCAAGTCTATGGCGAAATTAGCAACCTTGCTCACCACCAGGCGTTTCAATTCGCCGCGTCGGAACTGTTCGTAGAGCTTCTCACGCTGCCCGTTCGAGGTCCGGCCTGTCAAAAGGGGCGCATGCAATTCCTCTGCCAAGGCCTTGAGTTGATCGATATATTGCCCGATAATAAGCACCTGATCGTTGTAATGGCGCTCCACCAGATAGCGGGTTATGGTTAACTTGGCCGGACATTCCGCTGCTATGCGATACTTCTCGCGTGAGTCGGCCATAGCATAAGTGAGTTGCTCGTCCTCGCTAAGCCCTACGCGTATCTCGTGGCACTGCGCTGTTGCAATCCAACCCTGGTGTTCGAGGTCGCGCCAGGGGACATCATACTTTTTCGGCCCAATCAAGCTAAAAACATCCGCTTCGTGTCCATCCTCGCGTACGAGTGTGGCGGTCAAACCCAAGCGGCGGCGTGCTTGAATCTCGGCTGTTACGCGAAAGACAGGCGCGGGCAACAAATGTACCTCATCGTAGATAATCAGCCCCCAGTCGTAACTGGTGAAGAGTGAAAAGTGAGGAAAGTACTCCTGCTCTTCTTCGCCATCACCGATAGTGCGGCGATAGGTGAGAATCTGATAGGTGCTCACCGTAATTGGTGCGATATCCTTGCGGTCTCCGGTGTATTCTCCCACCACCCCGTCAGGAATGTCAGTCTTGTCGCGAATCTCGTTGATCCACTGCCGCACAGCAATAGTATTGGGAGTAAGAATCAAAGTGGCACGCTGAAGCTGTGTCATAGTTACCAAACCCACAATGGTCTTGCCCGCGCCGCAAGGCAAGACCACAACGCCACTGCCACCACTTGGGGCACCACCAGCATAAAAAGCTGCTGCGGCTGCATACTGATAGCCACGCGGCTCAAAAAGCTTTCCCTGTCGCGTTTGTGCCAGCAGCTTGAGCGGCAATGGCGAACCTTCAGTATAGCCTGCAAGGTCTTCGGCGGGAAAGCCAATATGAATAAGAGCTTGTTTGATATGGCCTCGTCGTGAGGCGTCAACCTGCAACGTATGGCTGTCCAGTTGACGCAATAAATACGGTTGAATGCGCTTATGATGAAGAATTTCAATAATCAAAGAGGGTTCTTCTGAAGTAAGCAGTAATGCCTCCCCCTCGTGAACAAGCTTGAGACGGCCATAGCGATGGATGTAGTCACGAATCTCAATGACAATATTGGTCGGAATGGCATATTTGCTATAGCGCGTTAGCAGTGCTATGATCTGCTCTGCAGTCATAGCGCCAGCCGCAGCGTTCCAAAGAGAGAGCGGCGAGAGCCGATAGGTGTGAATGTGCTCCGGTGATTTCTCTAACTCAGCAAACTGGGCTAGTGCATCCCTAGCCTCAGCATGTTGTGGGTGTTCTACTTCAAGTAAGATAGTACGATCGCTTTGCACAATAAGCGGATTACCAGGATTCATTCTATTACACTCCGGGCATGGTGGCCCACGTCTTTATATACTTTGTAATGGCGGTTACTGTGGCCTGTTCATATCCTCGCATAAGATAGCGCGCTCCTGTAATCACTTTGATGCCCTTAGGGCCTCTCTGCTGTTCAACGAATGGTTCGAGTTTGTGACGTGGACAAACCTCATCAAATTCGCCTGTAACAAAAAGTTTCGGGCGCTCAAACGCTCTAGGAAAGCCGCTAGTCGTGCGAAAGAGTGGCAGGCTGATAGCAACAAGAGTGCGCACACGAGGATCAAAAGGTGCGTACAGCAATGCGATGTAGGCACCAAAGCCATGACCGATCACGCACACCTTGGCGGAGTTGGCCCTTGGATAGCTCAAGGCCGCGCCAATAGCACCTGCAAGATCTAGCGGTTCTAAGCGGCCATCTGTCTGTGGTCCCTGGCTCTTACCCACACCTCGAAAGTTGAAGCGCAGTGCCACCATGTTCATTTCACCTAGACGTCTTGCCAGTGCCACTGTCAACGCATCATTCATATCAGCGCTAGCTGGTTGTGGATGACAAAGCACAACTACAGGTGCAGGTCCCGTTCCATTTGGCTCGTGAAGCACCCCTTCTAGGAGGCAAGCTGGTTGTCCTTTACTGTGGAAAGTGATTGGCCTTTCAATCCATGTCAATGCAGTCATCTCTTACCCTTCCGCTGCCTACTGTTCGTCTACTTATCAAGTACGGCTTCATCTTATCGCAGGAAGCGGTAGGCGTCAACTTCTTTGACAAGCGGTGAGAGATTTTTACAAACCCAATACAATTGCTGAGTAAAATAGTTGCATTTGAGTAGAAGAATGTTATACTAAAGATGACACATCAATGCAGGTGTGTCTCTCCAATGAAGGTGTGATGATGACAGCGTATGTGTGTTGTTCCTCTCGCTACAACACATGTGGTTTCATGTAGTACGTTTGGTGTAGCATAAAACGTGGAGGAAGGAGCGCCCATGACTGATATTCTAGTAGTTGATGATGAGCTTATTGATGCTCTTTCAATTCAGGAAACTCTGGAGGAAGAAGGATACCAGACTGCCGCAATCCTCAATGGCGAAGATGCTGTGCATTTTGCATTTCGAGAAACGCCCCATCTCATTATTTTAGACACACTGCTTCCGGGAATTGATGGCTACGAGGTGACACGACAGGTACGTGATCATCCGAAATCTATGCATATCCCTATCATTATGCTCGGCGCTTACGATGCTCTTGCTGATAGAGTACATGCTCTCGAACTAGGCGTTGATTGTTACATTCCCAAACCATTCCACCGTGATGAACTGATAGCACATGTGGTAAGGCAATTGCATCGCGTGCAACAGAACTCTCTCTCTCCACTGACCAAACTTCCTGGGGGTCTGCAGTTGGAGAAAGCTATTCACGCCAAACTGAATAGCCTGCAACCGTGGAGTTTACTCTATCTCGACTTTGATTACTTCAAAGCCTATAACGATAGCTATGGTTTTCTAGCTGGCAATCGTATGATCGTCTTGTTAGGCCACCTTTGTAAGCGAGCAGTATTTGAGTATGGCAATGAGGACGACTTTGTTGGGCATGTCGGGGGTGACGACTTTGTGATTATGACGACACCCGACCGCGTAGAAATACTCCGTGAACACATCCTGGACTATTACAAAGAAGAATGTGCAGCTCTCTATCGTCCAGAGGACTTAGTGCATGGTTTCATTTGCGGCCTAGACCGCAAGAGATGCCCCTATCAAGCTCCTCTTTTGTCCCTCTCTATCGCTGTCATTACTAACAGAGCTTGCTCGCGCTCGCGTTATACTGCCGATACCATCGGCACACTAGTCGCCGAAGCAAAACTCAACGCAAAATTGTCCAACCACAATTTCTTTCAGATTTTCCTTCCACAAAGCAGAGGTTACACGGAACATTCGCATGCTCGCTGTTCGTTAGCAATAAGCAACATTTCTCAGTTGTTCGCAATAGATCATGCGCATAGCAACAAGTTATCTCTCAGGGAGGAGGCTGTCGCCGAGTTGCTGTAATGATAGAATATGAGCATGAAAGGATGTAATTTTCCCATGAACACGGAGAAAGACTTGGATGAGCGGGAATCCGTAGCGCAACGTAGCGCTAGGCGAGAGAATGCAAAGCGTGTACTGCGTGAGAGTGGCTTGGCAGAGATGCTCCAGGGCATCAACAAAAACCTGTTAAAAGGGCGAGGATACTTCGAGGAGTACGATTCTATGGTTCTCCTTAAATGGGGAACAGGATACACACGTCGCCACATTTGGGTCGAAATAGTTGGCAGTTCGATTCGTTTCAGATTGACCCCTCATCGTAAATGTGTCAACTCTATTCCACTCTGCGATGGTGAGTATCATACATTTCCTGGCCCCCTCTGGGCTAATAGAAGCCTTTTACAAGCCGAACTGAAGAAGTATTATGAGCATCCTGTAGCGGAAAGCTCGTCTGATTAAGCACTGCGCGGGGTAAAGCAATTCTACCCTTTGGTATGATGAGTCATGCCCCTACATCGGCTCAAGATGGACTATCTGCATAGTCCCTACTGTGACCATAAAGCGATGAAGTGCTTGATAATGAGCGTTGGTATAAAACTCTTCACGTTCGCTCTCGCTGGGCCAACTCAGTAGATTCAGAAATGTGGGACCGTGGTGATAGAAACCCTCCTCGCACGGTTCGCGGGGATTTTGAGAGGTAAGGGCGCTTTCATGTGTTCCACGAGCTAGAAATGCAAACGCAAGCGTTGGTTGTACAGATTGGCGGCTCAGCGCTTCAATCCAGGCACGTTGTGCAACCTCGAGTTGCTCTGAGCGAATAGTAGCTAGGTGCGCCGCTGCCAGTGCTGGGCTAGCAGCGGGACGGCTATATCCCCACAGATAACGCATACACCATTGTTCAGGTGGCGCTGTAAGCAGTTCTGTACTTGAGCTGAGCAATATCTGCTTTGGATTATAGCGCGCCTGTGAACGCCACCAACTTTCTTCACTCTCCCAAGTGGTAAGCATTAAATAGCATGAGTTGGCATTGCGGCTACGATAAAAGTGCGAGTTCACCAGTCCGTGTGTGTTGTGGATGGTATCATCAATGAGGCGGATTCTGGCTAATATATCAGCATCTCGGCCAGGAGTCGTATAGGTTAGCGTAGCTACTAGTAATTCCATTGCATACTTTATTCCTGACCATCCTGAATCAGCTTTGTTAGCTTCGCTAGTGCTTTGGGATCGTTGACAGAGAGCCAGCATTCTGTGGGGATAGTGAAGGAATAGAGTTGTTTCCTCTTTGCCAGAAACGGAAAAAGGACACTTTCGAAATCGATTTTTTTGCTGAGATCAAACAGTTCAATGAAACTGCTATAGACTTCAGGAGAAAAAACAGTCACGCCAATGTGTGTCGGAATAGGAATATGAGGATACATCTCAATATGCTCAACAACGCCGTGCTGAATTTGCATACCGGTATACGTATAGGGAGTACCATCTACCACAATAGCCGTAGCGAGCATACCCTGGCTGGTACCAGCAAGATGACCAGCCACAATATCGTATGGGAAACTACCCTTATAACCAATGATCTGATCATCTGGATTATGCACAATGAGATGCTTTGTGTGTGGAATTGACCCATTTTCAATGGCGTTGCGTATAGCTCCACCGCGTCCAACGGGACGCTCGGGATCATGGCTATAGGTGACATGGACGCCTAAATGACTACCATCACCCAGTACATCAATGACAGATTGTGCATAATGAAAAACGAGTGCGACAAATTCGCGGAAGCCAGCATCTTTATACATGCGAATTGTACGCTCGGTCATTGTATCACCACCTGGTAGGCGCAATGCTGTTTTATGTTTCTGCTCTCCCTCCGTTGCAGCTTTGAGGCGGGAACCTTCGCCACCAACGGCCAGCGCTACAACGCACTGCTCGGCAAAGGAGCGTAGATCATCCTGGCTAATAGCTGCCTTATCACC
>JAFATZ010000315.1 GCA_019243675.1 Ktedonobacteraceae bacterium
AAGTAGGGACCGGTACAAAGACAATGAGTAATAACAATAAAAGATTAAGAAGTAGCAATCCCGTATCAGTGCGCTCAATATGCTTAAAGAGCCTGTGGTGATTCAGCCACATGACACCTATTGTTGAAAAACTCGTCACAAAAGCGAGCAGCGCTGGCCACTGACCAAGCAACATAGACCACAACTTTGGATCATGCGGCAGTTTACCAGAAGGATCCAGTGGCAATATCTTAATGTCCAAGATAAGCAGAGTAATCGCAACGGCGAACACTCCATCGCTAAAAGCTTCCAGGCGATCAGTGTCTTTTTCATCCATATCTTCGTCTTCCTCGATTTCTATATACTACTTAGAACTACTTCTCTCTTCTTAGGCGGCTGTTGGCCGAAGTAGATAGACGATAACGGCGATGATCAAAATGACAATAGCTATTTCGAGGAACGTGGAACTGAACTGCAATCGTTGTTGCTTTTTTTTGATGAGTGTTTCATCATCATCGTGCAGATAGCCACTAGGATAGAATACTCTCAAAGCAGAGACTATTGTAGCGAGCAGCAGACACAGGGGTAGCGTATAGAGAAAGGCATTTACTAGTAGTCCTGCCGAGACTTTGCCAGCAAAAATCGCTCCTGAATAAAAGGCAATCAGCACACCTGCTATTGACAATTGCGTGCTGGCTACCTGGTCCATTTGCTTCACCAGATCATGCAGAGGTTGGTTTAAATGACTTAATGGTTCCTTCATAAAAACAACCTTTCTAGGTATATTTTACGACTTTCGTACCTGAAGTCCGTATATTGAATAGTGACAGCACAAGCAATAGCTAGTATATCATTTCTGGGTGTAAGTGAGAAAAGCTACGATACGCTGAGTTTTCTTGGGCACATTGATACTTGGTGCGAATTCCTATATACTCTGTCAAACAGGAGCTTTTTAGCAAGTAGGAGGGAGAAACATGTTAGAAAGAACAAGATAGGCTCCTAGAAGCTTTAGAAATTGTAGAGGATAAAGAACAATTGAAAGCACTACGCCAAACCATAAAAGATGCTGACGAAAGGCAGTGGAGCCGCCAGGCACTACAAGCTATGAGGAAGGTTCCGGAAGTGACGATATACTTCTGGATCATTAAATTGCTGACGACCGCGATGGGCGAGTCAACCACTGATTATCTGGTATACCATATCAATCCGTATATTGCTGTGACTCTCGGTGGCATTGGCCTAGCCCTCGCACTGGTACTCCAGTTCTTTGTACGTCGCTATATACCATGGGTCTACTGGTTAGCTGTCCTCATGGTCGCTATATTCGGCACCATGGCTGCTGATGTGGTGCATATTGTCCTAGGCATCCCGTATCTTATTTCAACCTTCTTCTTTGCGGTGGTGCTTGCCATCGTTTTTGTCGTCTGGTACGCCAGTGAGAAAACCTTATCAATTCACAGTATCACCACTCGTCGCCGTGAGCTGTTTTACTGGGCGACGGTCATGGTGACGTTTGCGCTTGGTACCGCAGCGGGGGATATGACCGCAGCGACCCTAGGTCTAGGTTACTTCTCCTCTGGTGTACTGTTTGCCATATTGATCGCGGTCCCGGCACTGGCCTACTTTTTCTTGGGTCTGAACCAGGTTGCTGCCTTCTGGTTCGCCTACATCATAACTCGACCACTTGGCGCATCCTTTGCCGACTGGTCAGCGAAGCCCACTCTCGGTGGTATCGGCATGGGTGATGGCAAGGTCAGCCTGGTCCTTGCAGTTTTGATCATTAGCTTCGTCGCCTATCTGACACTCACCCGCAAGGATAGTAAATCATATTCCTGAGATGTCAGTGACTCTGTCATTCTGCTGATACGTGTCCAACCCCCACCCCCGATGTGTTGAGAGCAGTGGTGTTCGGGCGGGCATTCGCCCGCCCGAACACCACTGCTCCCTTTTTGGGTGGACTGAGCAACTGCCGATACCCTTTTCCACAGAATGACAAAGCCTTGCCCGAGATGTGAATCAAGTTGAAAACAGATGCATGCGAGAGATATACTGTACCAGTGAAGAAGCGGAACCGCACAGGTAACGGGAGTAAGCTCCTTTCTCAGAAAGCAGGGTTGTTCATATGCAAGAGCCTGATAATGGGCTTTATAAGCTTCCTACTACCAGAGAGATAGCAAAAAAAGGGGTGGCAGAATATGTATTCCTGCTGAAAAACCTCTCTGCAAAGGCAAAATCTCTCTTCATTTCTTCTCTTGATATCCCAACTCTCGCTTCACAAGGAATCCCTCGCTTTGTCTTGACCATGAAGGGTAAAGCTCCACATCAGCTACCAAAGTATACAAAGCGTCTATCTATACAACGATGCTTTGTAGGTATTTCTCCAGAGATAGCTTTTGAGTCCGATGATATTGCCGCCTTTTCAAGAGAAGCTCTTGAGCAAACATTGCAGGAGCTAGAGAAATATTCTCAAAACTTCTTCATCTATCACCAGAAAAGCATCGCTCCTGATCAGGAGAGATACAGCTTATTTAATCTGTTAGCCGTACGACAAGTGGCCAGAAATTATCCAGCCTATTTCCCTCACTCTAAAATACTGACTCATCCAAAAGACTGGCTCCAGAACAACTGGAAAGTATGGGCAGACGGAGAAGGAAGGAACTGTATCCGCTATGGTTTACTCAGTGGCTTTCCCCTCGACTCTGCTGTAAAGTTCTCGCTGTATAAACGTATTAGGCAGAAGCTGCAAGAAGGTCAACCGATCACACAAGAGGAACAGGAACTCTATCAAACAGCTCAGATTGCTGCTTCAAGGCTTACTCATGTGTCCTACTTTGGATTTCATGCTGAAAAGAATAACGAGTATATCCGGCAACTTGATGAAATATTTCAACAAAGCCGCATTCGTTCGTTAGACTTGTCTCGCTTCCAATCGTCCCAGGAAAACAGCCATTGGATTGATAGACTTTTTCGTGCAAAGCTACTAATGCCTCTCAAGAGGTATTATGCACTCAGAACCTGGCGCATTGATGACGACATGTGACGAAAAACCTGAAGAAGTTTCAATCCCATCATCCGGCTTCCAGCTATTTCGACAAACAGGATTGCATCATCCTGGATATCACTGACAATAGTTTCAATCCCAT
>JAFATZ010000241.1 GCA_019243675.1 Ktedonobacteraceae bacterium
CCGTGTGACGCGGCGCACTTCTCTGCCCCACGGGTCAGTCGTCATCAGTTTTTGCACGTCTTGGTACTTGTCTTCTTCAAGGAGGCGCAGAATGCGCTCCGCGCCTTGCCTCATGCGCTTGCAAATCACGTCATGGCGTGCGGTGCCCCAGGCAAGCCCGTGTAGCCCAAGCCATGCGGCTTGTTCCTCTAACGCTTGCTGCTCTCTGAACCGCGCTATCTCGCTTTTATTGTTGCTGATCATGTCCTAATACTCCTCATTTGTTGTGTTTGGAAGCGGCTGATAAAAAGTTCTGAACCCTAGCATCCTGGATTGAAGCCTAAATGTACTCGTTTCCCTACAGACGTTTCATCATCTGTCTTGATCAGGACTCTATACATCTCGCGCTTTCCTTGAAAAGAGGTTCTTCCATGCAGCCATCGTCCGTTTTGGATGATGTATCCTTGGCCTTTTGCTAAAGGGAAGGAGATAGTATGCATGTTGAGAACTTCTAGGAATGTCGGTAAAATGGCACTAACAGGTGCTGAGTAGTATCCTAAGTTGTCGTATCTAAACCGTATATAAATATTGCCATTTTCAAGTGTATTAAACACTGAGCCAAGCAAGGGAATGTCAGTTCCTCTAAAAATGGCGGAATTAGGAGTTGCGAGTGTCTGAAGGACATGGGGAAATTTCTCAACAAGCACGTGATGAATGTGCTTGCCGTCGGCGAGCAAGGAACTACCTCCACTATTGGCTGGCCGACAACACCACAGCAGAATAAGGGTTGGTGGATCAGGGATTCCACTTCTATCTGTATGGAGAGGAAGATAACTGGAAGAAAAAGCTAGGTATCCGTCGTCCTTGATCTCTCCGTCACTTGTAGCAAGATAAGTGCTTCCGTCTACGTCAGAATCTCGGTGTCTCATGACGGTACCCAACATTCTGGCGAGAGACATGAGATTTTCCTTAGAGTCGATGTTATCGAAGGTGACGAAACCATCTTTTTCAAGACCGTGCACCAAATGCTTCTCTCTGTCACTATGTG
The DNA here is from genome assembly GCA_019243675.1 of Ktedonobacteraceae bacterium. Classification (GTDB taxonomy): domain Bacteria; phylum Chloroflexota; class Ktedonobacteria; order Ktedonobacterales; family Ktedonobacteraceae; genus JAFATZ01. The sequence continues at coordinate 1,028 of JAFATZ010000241.1, forward strand.
TTACGTCAACATAAAAGGTTTCGAAGACTGTTGTCATGGCTGTTATTGTCCTTCCTTTCTCAATCAGGCGAATTTACTCAAATGCTAAAAGCTCTGATATTTACTACATTACTTACTCATCCCTTGACAGTCAAATGACAGTTTGTCATATCCGCGAGCTTGCTTGAGGTGAGTGAATAAAAGAGTATAGGAGGGGAAAGTAGAGTAACTGAGCATACTTCTTGTATGAGTGGAGCGTAATTAATGTGGTGGAAAAACCGAAGGCATTCGGTGGGCAAAGCCCTCATTCATCTAGATGGTCCTAGGGTACTTGACATCTCCACTAGGAAGGACGAGGAGCAAGCTTAGTCAAAAGTGTATGGGCCTGAGAGAAGATTTGTCTTGCAGAGTCGTATCCTTCAACGAGCTTCAAAGATCGAATAGCTCGCTGAACTTGATGTGGTAATTTACAGACTTCCGCGCCAACAAGTGCGCTTTGTATTTCTGCTAATCCATCATCAATGCTACCAATACGAAACATCGCCTCTGCTGTCGTGAGATGAGATATGACTCTCCACTGTGGGGCGATATGAAAGACCATATTGCTCTTGTTATTCTTTTCCAGTGTGGAAGAGATTTTATCGAAGCGTCTTAAATTGAGAAGTCCACGCAAGTGGACTTCTTGAATCATAATCGGGTTAAATGTTGCCGTGAAGTATGCTGCTTTGTCCAACAGCGGGAGTGCTTCCTCTATCTTTTCGTCGAAGTGATCTTGATCACCCATTTCACCATAAGCGCGAGCAAGTAACAGGGTGGCTAATCCCCTTGTTAGATTGTCTGATGCAAAAAAAAGAGCACCTTCTAGGTAATAGAGAGCTTCCGAGAACTGCTTATGCTTACGTAATTCGTTACCACATCCCCGGTATATCTCTGCCTTCAGGGTGTTATCACCAAACTCATCTGCAATGGACGCTGCCTTTTTGAGATAATGGGCCGTCACATATAAATCTTCTTCAGGAAGCAAGTCTCCCAGAATAACTCCAAGTGCAGTCTGTCCAGCAGAAAGCGTTAATAGTAGAGATATATTATCTTTATCTTGAGTGGCCTGCGCCTCCAAGCGGAGAAACACAGGCCAAAGTTCGTTAACTGCTTCGTCAGCTCTACCGGCTTCTCGCACTATACGTGAAAGATGGATAACAGAAGGAGCCACCTCTAAAAGCTCTGTACTGTACTTGGTCGTATAGCCTTCGAGGGTCACTCCAACAAGCAAGTGAGGGGGAATAGCAAGACGGGTTGCAATTTCTTTAAGGGAGGTAACCTTACGAAGGTCTTGACCATTTTCTAGTTTTGAAATATAGGATTGGTCAAATCCCAGTACTGCTGCTAGCTGACTTTGTGTTAACCCATGAGCACTTCGATATCCTTTGAGAAACTGACCAACATCTGAGGTACAAAAAGGCTCAGTTCTTCGTACTATATTAAGGATAGATTGAGTGATAAGCGTCTTTCGGCTTGACTGTGTTAGAGGTTGGAAAGCTCGTGATGAGACCTTCGGCACAGCCTCTATAGAAGCCTTTCTAGATTCTTGGCATGACCAGCAAAGGTCTGCTAGGTTATATCTGCTGAGGTATACTCCGCATAGATGGCATTGCCTCTCAGAATCTACCTTGGACACCTCTCACTACCTCCCGCAAGAGACCTTTAAAAACAAAGATAGAAAAAACGCTAGGCTACACGTCAGTACGAAGAGTATCAGAAGTGTGTAAATAGTCCAACCAGGTTTGAATAGACTTCTTGTATCCTTCTGGCATTCTGAGCCGCTTGATATCCTCTGGGCCAAATAACCCGACTGCTTTATGCTCTGGGCTATGAGTAATCTCAGAAAAAGGAGTCGCGTAGCAGCCATAGGTGAGGATAAGAACGTCTACTCCCTCGTAAATATGATAAATCCAGGAATCTAAAAGCGGTCCTGTTTTTGCAACTAATCCAAGCTCTTCTTCTATTTCTCTGGCAACACACTGTTCTGGAGCTTCACCTAACTCCAGTTTGCCTCCAGGTAACTCCCACTCATCACGTTCGTTCTTGAGAAGAACGATGCTGTTGTTTTGGTAAATGATCCCTTTGACAGAAACCGGAAATCGATACGCTTTATTATCTTGAGGGATGAGGTTTGATGTAGTCATTACGTCAATGAACTCCTCTATCTTCTATGGACTCTCAAAGAGTGTGTCTTTCTTGACGAAGCACCTCTTCAATCGGTCAGCTAGATTATATCATGGTCAGAGAAGAGAAGAGCTTGTTTTTGTAGACGGCTCCTATAGCTTTCTTCCCGTTACTTATCTGTGGTAGAATAAACAGAGATCAACCACACGTAACTATATAATGTACTTCATATATCAATTGCTTGGATTTTTAGTGAAGTAGAGAGATGAACAGGAACTATCACAGAATTGTGATTAAACAAGCACGTATAAAGCTGTGAATGGCCCAGGTTCAGTTGAAAGATTTTCATGAAGAGGTGAACGCAGCAGGAGAAACAGGGTGATAGCATTCAAAAAATATAAAAAAGTTGCTCGCACACGAGCACGGTTGCTCACTGCCCAAGATTATGAAGAGCGTCGTGGGCTGATTCATGCGCCCGAAGGGATATTAGCGTTTACTGCTGGGGATTACGTGGCGCAGGATGCCAAAGGAGAATGGCCGATTAGACAAGTAACCATGCGAGAGCGCTATGTCAAAGTTGCTCCTGAAGATGCAGAAGGGTTTGCTCACTATTTGCGTACCGATAC
>JAFATZ010000383.1 GCA_019243675.1 Ktedonobacteraceae bacterium
AAGCAACGGGGCAGGTGGTTCAGAAAACGATAACAACACCAACAGGTCTCGAATTTGACCTTTCTGTTGATGTCGACTAGCCGCTTACCTTTTTAGTGTAGCGGTCAAGCTACACGAGCAGAGCATTGTTTCGCAGGCAGCATATTCCTGATGCTGTATTTACAGGGTGTGCTGCCTGCATTCTCGTCTCTGAGATAGAGAAGCATTTGCATTTGTTCAGGGCTATGATATACTTTGGGAAATGTTGTGGTAGATATTAAGGAGGCGATCATACATAGATGAACACGAAACGACCGTATCAGCATATCCTCAAAAATCTTTTTCACGAGCAAGCTACAGAGATTATTCCTCTCCTGTTTCCTGGGTACTGGGTGAAAGAGGTGCTAGATGTCGAGATGCCAGAACTCAAATCAACCGAGGTTGAAGGCCCTGTGAGTGAGTTTGAACAGGGGCTGGCGTCACTTGCTCTTCCAGGAGCGCAAGTGATAAAAGCCTATCAAACCGAATGGATTGAGCACTCCGGCCACTTTGAACGTGCCTATCGCGTCCATGACCCAAAGACTAAGAAGCCATCCTATCTTCTCATTGAGGTCCAGACAGAACGCGAAGACGAGGATCTACCCCCACGCCTCTTATGTAATTTTGCATCGGTCGCCCGATACGTAGCAAAAGAGGTACGGCAAGGGAGCAATGATGTACCAGAAGATGAGGTAACAAAAAAGGTAGAGCAAAAGGGGACCATCATGAATAGGGGCTACAATCTCTCCCCAGTAGTCCTCTGCTCCTTCCCGCAGGCGGTCCCAGCTCCGATACGCGAGACATTCCAGGACGAAGTTATACTTTCCTTCAATTTCGAGACCCTGCGCCTGTGGGAAAAAGATGCACGTGAGTTTCTCAATACTCATGTCACAGCCACCTACTTTCTGCTCCCAGTGATGAAAAATGCCGATGCTGACCTGTTGGGGCTAGCCATTGAGGAACTTACTCAGCGGTTCCAGGCAGATGAGCAAGAGTTGGGGCGGCATTTGACAGGACTGAACTTGCTACTTCAACAGTCTGAGACGATGTCAGATGAGCAGAAGCTAGGGGCACAAGAGCACTTGCAACGGTTTAGGCATCTGATGACGAATGATCCTTTTGAGGAGTAGGTGCTCTGGCATGTGGGAAATTATATGAGGGGACAAACCATTTTCAGAATTGACCCGCTTCTCTTCACCGGAGCGTAACGCAAAGGTAGCAGCAGAAACTAGCAGGTTACGTCAGGAAATGACCCTACAGGAATTACGGGAAGCGCTGAACATCCAGCAAGATGAGCACAGAACTACGAATCATACCCATCATCGGCATTGGTGAGATTACTCCAGGAGCCGATCTGGCACAAATCATCCACACGGCATTACAGCAACAACACCTAGCACTTGAGCAGGGTGATATACTCGTCGTGACGCATAAAATCGTCTCCAAAGCAGAGGGACGGCTGGTGCAGCTCGACGAGGTAGAGCCGTCAGCGTTTGCGCGGACAATTGCACAGCAAAGTAAGAAGGATGCGCAACATCTCGAAGTGGTGCTGCGCGAGAGTGAGCGTGTGGTGCGCATGGACCACGGCGTGCTTATTAGTGAAACACAACAAGGCTTTATCTGCGCCAATGCCGGAGTAGACGAGTCGAATGTCGGTGGGCAGCGTCAACTCATATTGTTACCCATTGATCCCGACCGCTCAGCCCGTACATTGCGTACAAGATTGCAGCACCTCTGTGGAGAGGGCACAGATTTTGGCATTGCCGTGATTATTTCAGATACCTGGGGTCGTCCGTGGCGCAACGGGCAAGTAAATATGGCTATAGGCATCGCGGGTATGCAGGCTATCGTTGACTATCGAGGGCAATATGATCCTTATGGCTATGAACTGCAAGTGAGCGAGATTGCCGTGGCCGACGAGTTGGCGGCTGCGGCAGAACTGGTGATGGGCAAGATTGAGCGCATTCCTGTCGCACTTATTCGCGGTTATACGTATATTCCAGCAGAGGGAGATGCACGCTCTCTGCTACGCGATAGTGCAATAGACTTGTTTCGGTAGGGGCATGATGTATCACGCCCACTACCTTTGAGGTAGATATCGTGACCATACATTCCGAGGTTCGACGTGCAATCAGACCAGACCATGCCCATGATCTTGCGACCTTGTTACGTAGTCGGCGTAGCGTGCGCCAGTATCAAGTACGCCCAGTAGAGCATACACTGCTCGAACAGATGCTCGAAGCTGCACGCTGGGCACCGTCTCCACATGGAAGACAGCCCTGGCGCTTTGTTGTGCTGACGCGACAGGAACCCAAGCATTTGCTGGCAGAGCATATGGGTGAGACCTGGCGACACAATCTGCAGATGGACGGACAAGATGCAGCGATTGTGGAAAGACGCCTGGAGAAGTCACGGCAGCGTATTCTTGGCGCGCCTGCTATCATCATTGCCTGCCTGTATGTGGCAGATATGGATCGCTACCCCGATGAAAAACGACAGGCCGATGAAATCACAATGGCAATCCAGAGCATCGGCGCAGCCATACAGAATATGCTGCTTATGGCCTACGACTTGGGCTTAGATACTTGCTGGATGTGCGCGCCGCTCTTCTGCCCAGAGGTGGTCTGCGAGGTACTCGACCTG
>JAFATZ010000390.1 GCA_019243675.1 Ktedonobacteraceae bacterium
AGCAAAGAGGGGAATGCCAATCCACACCCGCTTGACAAAGAAGTCGAAGGGCACTTGGCTTCGATAAGCCACTAGCAAGAGCACCAAGTAAAAGGCTGCCAGTGCTAGCACCGAGTTCGACAAACTCGCTGCTAGCACCGTGACGAGAAACATCGCCAGCTTGGCACGGGGATCAAGTCCCTGGAGAACGCCATCGAGGCGGGTTAACTCCTCGGTAAACACTGATTGTTCGATAGCACCAGAGATGCCAGAGATGGTTTGCTGTATCCAGCCAAACTGCCTCTTGCGCTCTTTCTCAGCAGCCTTACGGATCTTGCGTGAAGAAGCGGCGCTGTCTACACTACTCATGCAGGTCTCTCCACAGTCTCCGGCACACTTTCTTGCGGGCGAGGCACGTACCTGTGTATCAACGAGGCAATCCCCAGAGCAATCAGGCCAATGAGCAACACGCCTACAATGCCACTGATCTCATAGCCGATAGCTGCATGCCAGAGCGGAGCATTGGCATCATTAAAGAAGGGAATTGGCACATTATAGCCAGCGAACGGAGCGCTGAACCATCCTGAGATCTGTTGCAATCCTTGTGGTATATAACCGAAAGCAGCCTTCACGTCGCTAGGTGCCCCTTCTCCAAAGGCAAAACCAGGAGCAATCAGCCCCAAAGGCGCAATGATGGCGATAGCCACAAAGAACGTGCCCACTCGCTTGATCTGCTTAGGTAGCAGGAACCAAGCCAAGGGAATCAGGATGACTGCGATGCCAGCCGTGATCAGCAGCATGACGCCCACATCTGCCCAGTTGACCTGTGACCAGTCGGCACCGAAGGCGTGAGCAAGATTACCCCCACCAGTGATCAGACCCGCAAAAAACAAGGCTATCGCTACCAAAACAAAACCAATAGCGAAGATTTGCCACAGGGGCGTTTTCTGTACTTGCCCCTCCTCAATATGTGCGCCTGTCACAATGGTACGCAGAGAGGTAAGAAACTCAGGATGGTTGGCCTGGATGTAGGCCACCCCAAGCGCAGTCACTAGGCCCTCTACCAACGAAGCACCCAGCATATGTGAGGCCAACATCGCTGGGATAGCGACACCGAGTGCGTAGGGGCTATAGAGTGGATGCCCATTCTGACTGAAGAGGATAGGTTGCAGGCCAAGTTCAATACCCGCTGCTAGGGCCGCTGCCGAAATGCCAAGATAGGCACCGATGCCAGCGGCCCACACCCGTCGTGCTGAGAGCAGCGATGCACTACCTGCAATCAGTTTGTAGGTATAGTACCCCACAAAAGGCAAAATGATGGCCATATTCAGACAATTGGTAAAGATAGCTAACACCCCGCCATCCCCAAAGAAGAGCGCTTGAATAATCAGTGCTGTACTCACCCCAAGGACAGCTGCCCAAGGGCCAAGCACAATAGCTATTAGCGTCCCCCCGACAGCATGAGCTGTAGTGCCACCAGGAACGGGAACATTAAACATCATAATCGTAAAGGAAAAAGCCGCGAAGATAGCCAATAAGGGAATAGTGCGATTATTGAGCACTGAGCGCACTTTGCTGGCGGCTCGTGCCCACACCGGAACGGTCACTACCCCAGTTCCCAGCGAGAAGACAGGACTAAGGTATCCATCAGGAATGTGCATACTATGAACTCCTTTTCACGTAAGCGGATTGTGCTACAACGAGACATATCTAAGAAGGACAACATACGGTGGGTCACACTCCATTTGGCAGCAAAGGGACGAATCATAACTTGTTACGAATCATTCTTCTTTGCGAAACTCTTCTATCTGAATAGTATAGCTCAGATCAGAGAGAATGTCTATAGGGAAAAATACTTATACATTTGTTTGATGTTCATGCATGATGACTGTTATGTGCTCTGTTTCTATAGGGAGAAGTACTTACCTATACCCTAGGGTAATGTCTCTTAGTCTAACTCTATATAGCTCTGCAATTGACTTGATAAAAGGCACTAGATGATAGATAATGGCAAGTACGGAGGTGACCACGCGCAGGTGAGAGAAAATGAGCCAAACATGCAAATACGCATAGCGACATTGGATGATGCCATGTCGATTGCATCAGTTCTGCATGAGGCATTTGTCGAGTACGAATCTTCCTACACTCGTGAAGCATTTGCCGCAGCTACTCTCACCGATGAGGAGATACAGAACCGCATGAGCGAAGGGCCAGTTTGGATTGCTCTACAGCATGACACCATTGTAGGTACTGTATCCGTAGTTCCTAGGAACGAAGGGCTCTACGTTCAAAGTGTGGCAATCCTTCCCAGCGCACGAGGGCAAGGAATCGGAACACTACTTCTGGAATGTGTCCAGGAGTTTGCCACTAGACACCACTATGAGCGTTTGTTCTTGGACACTGCCCCTTTTCTCACCCGCGCCATTCGATTGTATGAGCAATTTGGTTTCCGACGTAGCGATGAAAGTCCTCTTGATTTTTTTGGGATACCGCTCTTCACGATGGTGAAAACTCTAAAGCCGATAGATGAAGGAAAATGCATTATGTCTATGAACCTAACACCGTTAACACAGCGTCCTGCCTGGAAAGCACTTGAGGAACATTATCAGAAGATGCGGAATATACATCTGCGCACGCTCTTTGCAGAAGATAACGAGCGTGGAAAGCGCTTTGTCTGTGACGCCGTGGGTATCTATTTCGATTATTCAAAGAATCGCATCACCGATGAGACACTGCGGCTGCTGCTGGAATTAGCCCACTCTGCTGCTCTGCGCGAGCGCATCGACGCGATGTTCCACGGCGAGAAGATGAATGTGACGGAGAAACGTGCAGTGCTTCACGTGGCTCTACGTGCTCCAAAGGAAGAGTCAATCGTTGTCGATGGGGAAAATGTAGTGCCGCAGGTCCATGCTGTGCTGGACAAGATGACGGACTTCACTAACCGCGTGCGTAGTGGCGCGTGGACGGGATACACTGGCAAGCGCATTCGTACTATTATCAACATCGGCATCGGTGGCTCCGATCTTGGCCCTTTTATGGCCTACGAGGCATTGAAGTACTACAGTGATCGCAATCTGACTGTGCGCTTCGTCTCCAACATTGACGGCACTGAGTTGGTGGAAGCCACTCGCGACCTCGACGCTGCAGAGACACTCTTCATCGTTTCCTCTAAGACCTTCACGACACTGGAAACCCTTACCAATGCACGCTCAGCACGCGACTGGTGCGTCAAGGCTTTAGGAAGCGAACAAGCGGTAGCCAAACACTTCGTTGCAGTCTCGACCAACGCCAAGGAAGTCGAGAAGTTCGGCATTGATACAGCCAATATGTTCGAGTTCTGGGACTGGGTCGGTGGTCGCTACTCCTACGATTCCGCCATTGGCCTTTCCCTGATGATTGCTATCGGCCCCGAACGCTTCCGCGAGATGCTGAGCGGCTTTCGTGCCATGGACGAGCACTTCCGCACAGCTCCTTTTGAACGCAACCTGCCAGTACTGCTGGGACTGATTGGCATCTGGTACAATAACTTCTTCGGTGCCGAGACGGTGGCAGTGCTACCTTATGACCACTACCTTGGGCACCTGACAGCCTACCTGCAGCAGCTTGATATGGAGAGCGATGGCAAACATGTCGATTTGCAGGGGAATCGGGTGAATTATCAGACCGGACCTATTATTTGGGGCCAACCTGGCACGAATGGCCAGCATGCATTCTATCAACTTATCCACCAGGGAACCAAACTCATCCCATGCGACTTCATCGGCTTCTGTCAGACCCTCAACCCTCTGGGGCCGCATCACGATTTGCTGATGGCGAATTTCTTTGCTCAGACCGAAGCGCTGGCGTTCGGCAAGACTGCAGAGGAAGTCGCCGCTGACGGCGTACCAGCGTTCCAGGTGTCCCACCGCACCTTCGAGGGCAATCGTCCAACCAACACCATGCTCGCGGACCGCTTGACACCGGAGACTCTGGGCAAACTGATCGCCCTCTACGAGCACAAAGTCTTCGTCCAGGGCACCATCTGGGACATCGACTCGTTCGATCAATGGGGTGTCGAGCTTGGCAAAGTGCTAGCCAACCGCATCATCCCCGAGCTGCAGAGCAGCAGTGAGCCTAATCTCACGCATGATAGCTCGACGAATACGCTTATTCGTCGGTATCGGGAACTGAGGGGAGCGGCATTATAAGTGTACTGTCGATCCTGATCTTTCTTAACCAGCTTTTATCGCACAGCAGCAAAAGGAGGTCATAAATGATTCAAGCAATTGATTGGGAGCATGCTTCCTGGCAAGAAGGCTGTGTGGCAGTCGAGCAATTCACAGACCGTCTAGGAGCAACCATTGATGAAGGTATCTTTGAGACTGTAGTAGTGTTCAATCTGCTTGGGTTTCACACCTTCCAATCATGCGAGGGTCATCTAGGTCATGGAGGTCCTTATCCCTGGGTAGATGTGGTCGACACTGAGCGATTCAATCGCCACACAACTATGTGGGTACACGTTTGCGAATTGGAAGAGCAGGCAAAAGAAGCAAGGACGGCAGAGACATACGATCAGTATCTCTGGGCTGATACCTATTTGCGTACGCTCTCTGCCAGATGGGAAGCGGAAGATTCCTTATTTAAGCGTCTCATAGACCTGCTCGACGCCTTTTATGCAAGTCAACCGGAACAGAAGAACCCCGCTCGTCTGTTGGTCAAGCGACGCGAACCAGGGATGTACCGCATTGCACCTGGCTTTAGCACTTCTGCCAAAGAAATCCCTGACTTTCTCAAGGCAGGCTATCTGGCGCGTGGGCAGGCTCAAATGAAGTCCTTCACACGCTACCTCAAGAGGCAATGGCAACTGAGACAAGAGGGACTAGTTGGCGTTAGGAAGGAAACCTAGCATGGAAAAATCTT
>JAFATZ010000407.1 GCA_019243675.1 Ktedonobacteraceae bacterium
TCCTGCACATTGGTCTGGTAGTTGGCGACCGACCATTTGGGCAAGCATCCGCTCTCGTTATAATCGTTTACCAGCGATTGCATCATGTCGCTGGTCTGGTCAGGCAGCAGCAGAGCTAACAGAGGTATCAGGCTGTGGTAGATGTCCCAGCCGGAGTAGTTGGCATACTGCTGGTGACCAGGGGCGAGCATATGCATCTGGTTGTCGAAGCCCATGTAACTGCCGTCGCTGTCGCTAAAGAGGCTGGGCGACAAGAAGGCATGATACAGGTTGGTGTAGAAGGTTTGTGTATCGGCAACTGAGCCGCCTGTGACCTGGATGTGCCCGAACATGCGGTTCCAACTCGCACGAGCCGCTGAGTACACCTGGTCAAAGCTCCAGCCCGCATTCTCGGCATTGAGGTTGGCTAGTGCATGTTGAATGCTGACAAACGAGAGGCCGACCTTTGCCTGTACTACCGTCTGCCGCGTGGTATCGAAGGTGACATAAGCTCCTGAGCGATTGCCCGAGGCCGAGGTTGAGCCGTGGGTGACTGTGGGACCATTCCAGGTGCCAAAGGTGCTGAAAGGTCGGTCGAACTGGGCCGCAAAATAGAGCCTGTAAGGACCGTTGCGTGCGCAAAATCCCCCACTGGTAGCCGATCCGGTCATCTGGCTCCTACTACTGTCGATCTGCACCGAGGCTGCATACGTACCGTTGGCGTCACTGGAAGTGTTGAGCAGCAATGTAGAAGATGTTGATGGAGGATAGGTGAAGCGTGCAAAGCCGCTACGAGGGGTGACCGTGAGTTCAACCTTCACGTGTGGCTTGTTCAACAGCACGCCATAGAAGCCAGGCTCGGCCAGTTCGTTAGAGTGCGAAAAGTCCAGAGCGTAGAGGGCGCTATTGCTGGCGGGAGATGTGGTCGGCACGCCAGCGTAGGGACTAAAGGGGATGTCTCTGTAGATGGGACATCCGGGACCACTGATGTGCGTGAGACTGAAACCTTTCATGCTGCTGCTCGCATAGTTATAGCCACTAACAGTGCGGGGCAGCGTATCGGGACTCCATTGTACCATACCAAAAGGTGTATCAGCTCCTGGGAAGGTGTTGCCGCTCGCATTGCCGAGATTGAAGTCTGGAGCACCGGATGTAGTACCCATCAGGGGATTCACGTAGCGTGCAAGGTCTGGCACAGCAGCAACGAACGCAGAGGAAGGGGCGAGAATACCAGTGATAGCACTACGAGTCTCCACTCTCCCAGAGCATGCAGTGGCTAGGAGGAGGAAGAGACAACACAAGTAAAAGCTGCATCGCTTCATCATGTCGGTTCTCTCATCTTTTTTTAAGGAAAAACGTCTATACTGAAAATTATATAAGAAATTTGCGGAAGGCGTCAAGGTGACATGGTATGATACGAAGAGAAATGTAAAAACGACGAAGCGGACTTACAAACGACATTTTTCTATGCTATAATGTATCATGTATCCATCCCTAGGCAATACAGCCAAAGTGGATGAGTATATTTAAACTGTAGTATAGAAAGGAGGAACATCACTAGTTTGAGGCCATTCACAATACCATTGTGAATGATGCGTCCTACCTACTCGGCAGGCATGGGCAGCCTGCGACAAGCAGATGCATAGAGGGCTAAACCTAACGTTCGTGTTTAGCTAAGCTGTACATGGCTGGTACAGAAGTATTGCTAGTCTTTCAATGAAAGGTGGGAACTTTTAATGGCACAATCATCAGCCGCCACTGCGAGTGGCACTCCCCTCGGTCTATTCACGCTGGCAATTACTACGTTTATCCTTGGTGTTGCCTTCACTGGTTTACTTGGTGCTCCTCTCACAGCCGTCACAGCCGTCATTAGTCTGGCTTTCTTTTATGGCGGTCTTGTCGAAATCCTTGCAGGAACGTGGGAGTTTCGAGCAGGTAGTACTCTTACTGGTACTATCTTCTGCTCCTATGCGGGGTTCTGGCTTGCTCTTGGCTTCATTCTTTGGCCTGCAACGGGCATTGCCACGGCACTAGGTGCCAAACTTGTAACAGTGCTTGGTTACTTCCTGCTTGCTTGGACTATCTTCACCCTGTTGATTCTCATTAGCGTACTGAGGACCAACTTAGCTCTTATTCTCTTTTTCGTCCTGTTATTCGTGACGCTCCTTTTGCTGACCTTGGGCCTCTTGTTAGGACCTGGATCTGCAGTACTGCTCACGATCGGTGGCTACATC
>JAFATZ010000450.1 GCA_019243675.1 Ktedonobacteraceae bacterium
GACTGTGTATGAATATCTTTCTCCTGGCGCTTATCGGTACACTCGTCGTGCTGACACTGCTGACCATTGGACGGCTCGGCTTCGCACGACGCGAAAAATTTGTGCAGCAACGCTTTTTGACTTGGTTTGCTTGGTACTTCGTTATCAATTATATACTTTGTTTTGCCATTCTCTATTTTGGAGAACCAGCATTAACTGGTCCGTTTGGTGGCTGGCAATGGGTGCTCTGGCCGCTGCTCATCAGTAGTGTCGCCAACTTGTTTGCCTTTGCACGCCCTGCGCTGGGCATGCTTGAGGGAGCTGCTACTATCGCCCAAGGACGCTATGACAGTGGTACTAGGAGTCAAAGCATGCCAGTAAGCTTCTCGCGGGGTGCCATTGCTGCTGGCGTCTTTGGTTTGATTATCGTTGGCGTGCTCGGTATTGTGGCGACTATTCTCATCGCTATCTTCACTACGTGGTTTGATGTGAATGCGAAGGTATTGGCCTCTATTCCTAATGTGAAGGTGCAATCATCACCTCAACTTCCGCCGACCGATTCCAATCACATTGTGCTGGTCAGCCCAAATGTCGCTGCGTATAAGGGTCAGCAAGTGCTTGGCTCCAATGGGCAAAATCTTGGCTCGACCTACAATTTCGCCCCCAATAGCTACACACTGCAGTCAATCAATCATCATCTCTACTATGCTGCTGCACTCAGTTATAATAATATCTTCGCCAACTTGGCCAGCCGCACGACTCCGGGCTTTGTTGTGGTGGATGCGGAAGACCCGCAGCCTGTGCCACAGTTACATACGGGAAAAGACGATTCAATTGCCTATCTGCCAGGTGGGTTGCTCAATCAGGATCTACTGCGCCATGTCTATTTGAGTGGCTATACCTATGGTCGTCTACTTGACCCCACACTAGAACTTGACGATAATTTCCATCCCTACTGGACGATCTCGCTAATGCAACCAGTGCGTGGGTATGTAGGAGATGCGCTCAGTGAGGTGCTGATTGTTGACGCGCATACAGGAGTCATCACTCCATATAGTCCGCAGCATGTTCCTGCTTGGGTAGACCGAGTGTTCCCGTCCGATACTGTCTATCAATACTTGCAATGGTGGGGGCTGTACCACGCCGCACCTTGGTTCAACCCCTCCGGTATGGGCCAACAGGTGCCCGCCAGCGACCCACGGCTGCTCTACAATAATGTCGATCAGCCTGTCTGGTTTGTTCCTATGACCTCTTCATCGGCGAGTGACAATTCGAGTACAGGGGTGTTCCTCTTTAACACACATAAGAACGAAGCCGATTTCTACCCGCTCTCCGGCATTGGTATCGGTACCAATGTCAGTAGCACTATACAATCGACGAATCATAATATCCGAGGCTACACCGTAGATAGTATCCAGTTGTATCAGATTTATGGTACACCTACCTGGGTCGCTATCTTTGTGCAGCCTACGGACAGCGGAGACATTTTCCAGGCGGTGGGATTGGTAGATGCTCGCAATCTCAATGGCAGTAATGTGCAGTTTGAGCCAACATTGGGCCAAGCGCTTCAGGACTATCAGCAGTGGCTCACACAACAAGGAAACGGTGCGAATACACCTTCTGGAGGCATAACGCAGTCAGTGACAGCAAAGGTGCTGCGCATCTCGTCAGTGCAGCAAGGTACGAATACCGTCTACTATATTCAAGTGGCGGGACAGAACTACATTTTTACGGCGAACCTCTCGCTCTCTGCCAAATTGCCGCTCGTGCAACCGGGCGATACTGTCACGATTACCTATCAGGGTGCGAGTGGCGCAGTGGTCAACTTAAAGACGTTTGACGATCTTTCGATCAAACTTGGCGCGGGAGGGACACCCACGCCTGCTAAGACGTAGCCTGCAGAAAGAGGTAATGTATGTCCCATTATTTTACACGTGAAGAAGCAGAGGCTTTACTACCAGCTATTTCCGTGGTATTACGTAGCATTCAGGAGACCCGCGTGAGTATTCGTGCTGTGGAGGACGAGTTGGAGGCCGCTCGTATGGGTTCGATGAGCAATGGACATCATCTACACGAGGGCGCTTTGAAGTTGCAGCAAGAGTTAGCGACATTGCTTCGGGCATTGCGTACACAGTTGAGTAAACTGCAAGAATTTGGGTGTGAGCTAAAGGATGCAGACACTGGGCTGATTGACTTTCTCAGCTTACGTGATGGTCAAGAGGTCTACCTGTGCTGGCGGCTTGGTGAGGATCGCATTCGCTTCTGGCACTATCTTGACACTGGTTTTGCGGGTCGTCAACCTCTCTAGACTTGGACACGAGAGCCTTCTCATTCTGGTGCGAAAAAGCCCTCCACCAATTGGAGTAGGGTGGGCGATGACAATGGGAAAGTCCCATTGGACATAGATTATGACTACTTTTAAAGAATTACTTGTAAAAGGAACACAACAGCTTGGAGAGGACCGTAATGCGTGCTTAGACGTCCAGGTGTTGCTGGAGCATGTGACAGGTATCGAACGCTTTGTATTCTACGCCTATCCAGAGAGCGAGGTGACGATTGAGCAGGAGCAGCATTTTTTGGCATTGCTCAAAAGACGGTTGCAGGGTACACCCGTTGCCTATCTGGTAGGGCACAAGGAGTTCTACGGCCTTGACTTTCTTGTTGATAAACGCGTGCTCATTCCACGTCCTGAGACAGAATTGCTCGTTGAAGCCGCGCTAGAGGTTATTCGCTGTAGACTTGCTGCTGGTCAGGTTCCTATTGTTGCCGACGTTGGCACCGGAAGTGGTATTATTCCTGTAACGCTCGCCGTTGAGGAGCCACGCCTTCCCTATCTCTACGCCAGCGATATTTCCGCTGATGCTTTAGAAGTTGCGCGTCTCAATTGTCTGCGTCATCATGTAGCACAACGAGTACGATTGCTGCACGGCGACCTGCTAGCACCTCTTCCTGAGCGTGTTGATATACTTACCGCCAACCTTCCTTATGTTGGAAGCAACGAGATTGACATACTCACTACCGACGTGTACGATTACGAGCCCCATCTCGCCCTCTTTAGTGGCCCACATGGGCTAGATCTTCTGCACCGCCTTTTGATTGCAGCGCAACAGTTCGTTATTCTTAAAGAGGGAGCAGTTGTGCTGCTAGAAATAGGATATCAACAGCGCGAAGAACTGGAGCAGTTTTTGCAGCAAGTCTGGCCACAGGCAACAGTCACCTTTAAGAAGGACTACGCTGGATGGGACCGTTTGTTACTTTTGCAGATATAGCAGTGAGGGGCAGGGATTTGCAATTTATGGTAGGGTTTTCCAACTCTCATTGCAAACCCCACCCCGATGTTTAGATGGAAGTGGTGCTGGTGCGGGCCTAGCCCGTACCAGCACCACTTCCATCTTTTTATGAATGAGGCTCGGCAGTTGCCGAGCGTTTGTGCGCGAATTGGGGAACCCTGCCTTTTATGGGGGGTAGGGCTATACGTGTGGTCGATATGCGTGTATTATTAAGTAGGGGTGACTCTTGGTTGCCTTGATATCCTTCAACGTAGGGAGTGTGTACATGGCTCAAGTCACTATAAGCCATATACAGGCAATGTTTCCTTTTCAGCTTTCTGATATCATAGCTTTGTTTGTCGGTGGCATCTGCGCGTTCTTGTTGGCTTACCTCTTCACATTCGGCGTAATCGCGCTCTGCCACAGGTTGGGTTGGCTCGACCGACCTGCGACGCGTAGAATTCACAAGCAAGCAGTGCCGCGCCTTGGCGGTCTTGCTATGTTTCTGGCCTTTGTCATTGCTTCGCTACCATTTTATACGCCAGGCAGTGCAAAAGAAACGATTATCTACTGGCTGCTACTGGTGTCGGCACTGGGGATTGTGCTTGTCCATGCCTATGATGATGTGAAAGGGCTGAAGCCGCTGCCAAAGTTCATAGCGCAGACAGTTGCGGTTATTATCATTCTCGGTCCATTTGGAACCCAGTTTCATGGTGTGCTGGTATTTGGCATAAGCAATCCCTTCGGACGGACTATTGCTCATACACATCTGCCGTGGTATCTCAAACCAGAATTGACCTTGTTTATTCATCAACCTGAGATCAGCTTTGCGGCCATTCCTGCCGTGTTGTTTACTTGGTTCTGGATAGTTGGTATGATGAATACTGTCAATTGGAGCGATGGCATGGATGGCTTAGCGACGGGGCTAGTGGCCATTACGGGCGTCTTCATCACTATTACAAGCTGGGTACTCGGACAACATAGCATCGCAATCCTGAGTGCTATCTTTACAGGAGCAGTATTTGGCTTCTTGCCTCACAACTGGAATCCTGCTAGGATTTTTATGGGCGATAGCGGTTCACAATTTCTTGGTTTAGGTTTAGCCGTACTCTCAACTATGGGTGGAGCAAAGCTAGGAGTAGCGCTCATGTTGCTGGGCATACCCATTCTGGATGTGGCTGTGGTCGCCATCAACCGTATCCGCAATGGGCAACGCCCATGGCACTACGACAAGACGCACTTGCATTATCGTCTCCTGGCGACAGGCCTGAGTGTGAAGCAGATTTGCTATCTCTTCTACACAGTAACCATCTTCTTCGGCTTGCTGGCACTCTTGCTCACCCGTTTCTACAAGCTTATAGGCATTGCCTTGGTGGGGGTGACGATGGCGGCGCTCATCATCTGGCTCGACCATCTGCAGCGTCAGCGTGGTATTCCCATCAAACTTGGCGGCCCCGATAATGAGCCTCCCGATAGCTTGGGCACGGCTGGCGGTGAGCGTACCACTCCATCAGAGTACGAGGAACAGCAGAAGGTGGTAAGTACAGGAGGACTGCCGCCTTTGACATCAACGTAACTCACTCCTAGTGAGTTTACAGGACAGTCCTTGCCTCTTGAGCAGTGTCGCGGAGAACAACTATGCGTATATCGACTGGATTAGGCCCTCGTCCTACCAATAGCGGTTTTGAAACCTTCTCGTGGTACTTTTTGCGTATCTCAGGAATTGTGTTGCTTGTACTCGTAATTGTTCATCTCGTTATTATGCACGCAGCAAACGATGTTTCATGTACTACCTATCAGTTCGTAGCGTTCCGCTATGCCAATCCACTGTGGCGGCTCTTTGATTGGCTATTGTTGACTTTATCACTAACGCATGGTATGAACGGTCTGCGTATAGTCGTCGACGACTATGTACATTCCGTGACCGTGCGCTTCTTTGTGTTATCGGCTCTGGCCGTACTCCTACTGATCTTCTTTATGTTGGGAACTATTACACTTATTACTTTCCAGCCTGTGGTCGGCAATCTCGGCCCGCAATGCCTTCCTAGATAGGAACGAACTATGTACTACAAGTTTGATGTTGTGATTGTCGGCTCCGGCGGTGCTGGTTTGATGGCTGCCATGCAGTTGCCACAGGCGAGCGTGGCAGTACTCACCAAGCTCTACCCGACGCGCTCACATACCGGTGCAGCACAAGGGGGGGTAGCGGCAGCACTTGGGAATCGGGAAGAGGACCATTGGAAGTGGCATATGTACGATACCGTCAAGGGTGGAGACTACCTAGTGGATCAGCCAGCAGCGGAGATTCTAGCCCGTGAGGCTATTGATGCCGTCTACGAGTTGGAACATCGCGGTCTCCCTTTCAATCGTACAGAGGATGGGCGCATAGACCAGCGACGCTTCGGTGGTCACACGCGCAATTTCGGTGAAGCTCCAGTGCGGCGCTCTTGCTATGCAGCCGATCGCACGGGACACATGATCCTACAGACGATGTATCAGAACGCCATCAAGAATCAGGTGCGCTTTTTTAATGAGTATCTCGTGCTTGATCTGCTCATCAACGATGGGCAAGCGTGCGGCGTGGTCGCGCTTGAAATTCGTACGGGCGAAATACATACTTTTCATGCTAAGGCTGTGCTTTTTGCAACGGGTGGCTATGGACGTGCATGGCGCGTGACGAGCAATGCCTTTGCCTGTATGGGCGATGGCATGTCGATTGCCTACCGACGAGGTATTCCCCTAGAAGATATGGAGATGTATCAGTTCCATCCTACGGGTATCTATAAAGTAGGCGTGCTGTTGAGCGAGGCGGCACGTGGTGAAGGTGCCAAGCTACTCAACGGCAAGGGCCAGTACTTTATGGAGCGCTACATGCCCACACTCAAAGATCTAGCCCCACGCGATATCGTCTCACGCTGCATTGTGCAGGAGATCAAAGAAGGACGTGGCGTCGATGGCGAAGATTATGTCTTGCTGGACGTACGCCACTTGGGAGCGCAGAAAATTGCCGAGAAGTTGCCCGATATCACCGACTTTGCCCGTAACTACCTCGGCGTCGAGCCTATTACCGAGCCAGTGCCGATTCAACCGACGGCGCACTACGCTATGGGTGGTATTCCGACCGATATCGATGCGCGTGTGGTCATTGACAAGCATTGGACGCCCTTTCCGGGCTTCTATGCCGCTGGTGAAGTAGCCTGTGTTTCTGTGCATGGAGCCAATCGTCTGGGTACAAACTCTTTGGTGGACCTGATCGTATTCGGGCGACGCGCTGGTAAGCACATGGCGAAATTCATCACGGAGACGAATTACGCTCCCTTGCCGTCAGAGCCAGATGGCTTCGCTCGCGAACTGGTTGAACACCTCTCTCGTTCAACGGGCAGAGAATCGGCGGCACGTATTCGCTCTGCATTACAGAACGAGATGGACGACAAGGTGTTTGTGGAGCGTAGTGAAAGCAGTCTGCGCCATGCTCTGGATACCATTGAGGGTCTACAAGACGCCTACAAGAAGGTGGAGTTACAGGATAAGGGCAAACTCTTCAACACTGAAATGGTTGAAGCTCTCGAACTTGGCTTCCTGCTCGATTGTGCAGAGGCCACTATCCACGGCGCACTCGCTCGCACTGAGAGCCGTGGTGCGCACTACCGCCTCGACTATCCTAGGCGAGACGATGTCAACTGGCTCAAACACACGCTTGCCTATAAGGGTACAAAGGCACATGACGTTCGCTTGGACTACAAGGATGTGATCCTCATCAACGATCCGCTATTCCAGCCTAAGGAACGCAAGTATTAGGAGCTCCTCATGAACGTATTAATGCGTATCAAACGCTACAATCCTGAAGTAAATACGAAGCCGTACTGGGCCGAATATCGTGTTGAGGTTGAGCCGATTGATCGCCTGCTGGATGCTTTGAACGTCATTAAGTGGACTCAGGACGGCACGCTCACCTATCGCCGCTCCTGCGCTCATGGGGTATGCGGCTCCGACGCTATGCGCATCAACGGGCGTAATCGTCTTGCCTGTAAAGTACTTATGCGCGACGTAGGCAACAAAGTGACCATTGAGCCGATGCTGGGCTTTCCAGTGATCAAGGATCTCGTGGTCGATATGGAGCAGTTCTTCGAGAAATATAAGTTGGTCAAGCCGTACCTCATCACCTACGACAATGAGCCGACGACCGAGCGCCTGCAGAGCCAACGGCAGCGGGCACGCTTCGATGAGGGCACAAAGTGTATTCTGTGTGGTGCCTGTACAGGCTCCTGTCCCTCTATCTGGGGCAACCCCGACTGGGTTGGACCTGCATCAATCGTCAACGCACATCGCTTCATTTTTGACAGTCGCGACCAAGGCGCGGCAGAACGCTTAGCTATCCTAAGCCAACGCGACGGTGTGTGGCGTTGTCGCACCATCTTTAACTGCGCCGACGCCTGCCCGCGCAATATTCCGGTTACTGATCTGATTGAGCAGGTGAAACGCGCTATTGTATATAATGATACAGAAGAGGTGTAAACAAGCAATGCTATCACATCACATCCACACTAATACTATGATACCCCGACGAGCCATCAGGAAGAGGCGGAGCCTCAGTAGGATCCTGGACATTGCCCTCTATATCAATGGCGCGTGCGACAATCGTATACGATCCTTTTGCGGGCTGCCAGCCAAGCTCCCACAACACCCAGGTCAGAGCAGATAGGGGACGTTTGAGCAGCG
>JAFATZ010000027.1 GCA_019243675.1 Ktedonobacteraceae bacterium
CCCTGATTGATAATCCCTACGCGTGTACACAGTCGCTCGACCACCTCCATAATGTGCGACGAGAAAAAGATCGTCGTACCGCGCTGTGTCAATTCGCGCAGAATATCTCGTATCACGCGTGAACTGATAGGATCAATCCCCTCAAAAGGCTCATCCAGGAAAAGCACCTGTGGGCGATGAAGAATAGCAGCGGCCAGAGCGACCTTCTTACGCATACCCACCGAGTAGTCCACTATGAGTTTATCGGCATCATTGGCTAGATCAAGAACCGAGAGCAGTTCCTCCGTGCGCCGTCCAATGTCTACATCAGGCACACCATACATATGACCAGCAAAGGTAATAAATTCTCTGCCACTCAGGCGCTCATAGAGGTGCAGATACTCGGGCAAGACTCCCATCAGTGTGCGTACACGCAGCGGGTCGTGCCACACATCGACCCCGCCTACCCAAATCGAGCCAGACGTAGGTCGTAACAGTCCCACCATCATCTTTATTGTCGTCGACTTACCAGCACCATTTGGTCCTAAAAAACCAAAAAACTCACCCGTGCGTACACGCAAATTCAGGTGGCTCACCGCCACTTTCTGACCAAAAGTACGCACCAGGTCCTGTGCCACAACTGCATACGTTTCATCGAACGTCGTCATGCTAACTATCCTTTATCAAAAAGTATGTCTCATTATTAATACGAGAATTATACGACCTTTTAGGGCACAAATACCTGACAAAAACTGCAGAAAACAACAAGAGGGATTTTCTCGGTAAGCCGAGAAAATCCCTCTTGTTGTTTTCTTCTCCCTAATTAACCCATTCATCGGGAGGCTTGCCAGCATGAGCGTGAACACGCACAGAAGCTTTCTCCTCTTTCATCGCCTTCGCATCCTTAGCTATGCGTGCAGGCAATTCCGAGAAGGGAGAGCGATGCCAGTAGGCAGCGGGAAATAAGCCGATAGCTAGAGCGATAGCAGCTATTGTCTCTGCATGGCTAAGATCCATTCCTGAAGACAAGAGATAGGGTATACGCAAGATGACCCTCGTTTGCAATAAAAGGACTGCAATAAAAATCACTAACTCCACCCCGCAAGCAATATAGTAAGAGAGCACTTCGCGCATCTGCTTTTTACGGAACAATAGAGCTAGCCCTATATTTAGTATGCACAAGAAAGCTGTCACCCACAAAGTTATTGAAACAATGTCGACAAGCTTGAAAGTAAATGTGCTCATAAAAATCCTTCCACTGCTAGCCAGCAAAAACTCGCTATCACTTATATGTCAAGGAGAGATTCGAAAAAGCCACTTCAGTCCCCTTCATATTGACTAACATCCCTATCTGACCCCCTGAAAGGCTAGTATCATGAGCAGTACCGACTTGCTTCCCGTTGACCATAAACACATAGTTACCTCCCTGCATAAGAACCTCAAAATCGTTTTGTTTGCCGGATCCATGACCAGAGTGAAACTCACTCTTAAAGGGCCTGGACCAAAGTTTTTTCCATGGATTAGACCCAGAGCTATCGTCATACTTCAAAAACTGATATTCACCTGCAGGTGAACTTGACACTTCAAATATATAGAACGTAGTAGTCGTCTTCCCATTGTTGTGTTGAGATGTAAAGCGAAAAATCATGCCAAACTGGTTATTGGCAGAAGTATCGTCTCCTTTAATCTCATTAAGAGTAAGGCCATACACGCATGAAGTGGGGAGCATCTGATCGGGTAAGATCACAGTTGCACTATCATGCTCATCTTGATCAGTAATGTGATAGGCTCCATCCTTAAAAACATACAAACTACTACCAGTGGTAGACACAGGCCAATTGTGTATGTTTTCGCGCAAAGGATCAACAAGAAGAGTATTGGCTGCGATAGTCGTATTCGCCGTTGCCGTGGTATTAGGAGTTGCCGTTACTACTGGCTGAGTAGTATGGTGGATGCGTCCTGCTATGATCAAGAAGAGACCAAGTAGCACCAACAATGCTACAGCAGCTAGGATAGTTACTTCTCGGTGATAATTGAATAAGTGTTTTGCCGTTCCTTTTGCCGTTTCTAATAAGTGTTTTGCCGTTTCTAGCAAATCCAATTCTGGCATGGCATCTGCGTCAGTGGCCTGCTCAGTAGTAGAATGCAGAGGAAGAAAGCCCGTGACGTACCTGCCGCGTTGTCCCGCAATTGGAACCTGGACAACCTTCACAGGGTGCGCTAGTTTTAGCAGATTACCGCGCATTTCGTTGTGTGTCTGCCCTTCTGATGGCGTAGGCACAGCGCTAGGAGGTGGCGAGGGAGGGTTTGGCTGGTCTTCTTCACGTGGTGATAGAGTCGGTTGTGAGAGCAGACCACTACTAGAAGAAGGACTGGAGGAAATTAATGGCCACGCAGGCGTGGAAGGGAAAGAAGCCTGTACACCTTCATACGATAGGTCAGAAGACGAATCGCTATCAGCGTAAGAGCGAAGCAAGTTCGTCTTACGCCCGAAAGGGAGGTGTGTGGGTGGCAGAGGTGTATTGTCAGTAGGCACAACTGGTTGCTCGGTAGGCATGGCTGGCTGCAGCGAAGGTAAAGGTGTGCTCACAGGAGCTAGTAAGCCCGTAAGAGATGGCAAGGGGATGCTAGTTTGAGCGACAATATCATTCCTCAGCTCATAGGGCAGAGGGGAGGGAACACCTGCTTGCGATGATGCGGGCTTTGGCAAAGGTTGCTCCTCGGCAGAATGAGTGGGAGGGGAAGGATTATTTGTCATAGTGGGAAGTTGCCATCCAGCATCTACCAGCGCCGCACGAAACGCATGAGCAAGCTCTTGCACATGCCTATAACGATCATCGCGGGACTTTGCCAAGGCACGAAGTATTACCTCTGCTGCTTGGATAGGAAGATCTGGGCGCAATACCTGCGGTGGTCGTGGTGAAATATGCAGGTGTTGCATAGCAACCTGCATTGGTACCAATGCTTTGAACGGCACTGTTCCTGTGACCATGTAATAAAGAAGGACTCCCAAGGAGTAGATGTCAGCGCGAACATCTACAGCCGCACCAAGAACCTGCTCTGGTGCCATATACTCTGGTGTACCGACGAGTAACCCGGCAATGCTTAGATCGGTTTGAGGAGGCTGTCCTTCGGAGATAATTTTAACTAGGCCGAAGTCAGTCAAAAGCAGGCGTTTATCTGCTGTCATTAAAATATTAGCAGGCTTGACATCCCGATGAATAACGCCGTGCTGATGAGCAAAGTCAAGAGCCGCTGCTACCTGTTCCAGATAATTCAACACTTTGGGTAGAGCCATGGGCTTTTCGCGCTCAACCTCGTCGTGCAGCGTTCCTCCAGGTATGTAAGGCATCACCAAGTAAGCCAGTCCCTCGCGCTCACCGTACTCATGCACAGGTAAAATATTAGCATGCTCTAGCGAGGCTGCCGCATCTGTTTCACGACGAAAGCGTTCCAGAAACGCAGCCTGCTGAGTCGGCGTTAATTGTGTTGCAGGTAAAAGAACCTTTACCGCCACCTGACGGCGGGGACGGGATTGTTGCGCCAGATAGACGGCTCCCATTCCGCCGTGTCCTATCAACTGTTGAAGCTTACAGGTGCCTAATACCGCTCCTATTAGTGCTTCTGCATTCAAAGCCATTTCCCGTCCTTCATCGTTTAATTACGCGTGAGCAATAGATTCTTAAAAGCTACCTCTGTCCCATTCAAATTCACAATCATGCCCACAGTACCATTAGTAAAAGAACCATCGCGAACTGTAGCGATATTTTTCTCATTCACCGTAAAGGTAAATTTAGCGCCATCAGAGAAAACCTTCAAGGTATTTGTAGTATGTGAGCCATGACCCCAATGAAACTCCTTTCCAAATGGCTTGTGCCAGATCTCGGTCCAGGGAGAAGCAGACGTACCCTTGCTGTCGTCGTATTTCCAGAATTGGTACTCGCCTCCGTTCACATTGACCACTTCAAAGCTATAGAAAGTGGTGACCGTGGTATTTCCTCTTGTCTGCTGACTAAAATGTAGTAGCATCCCAAACGAATTGTTGGCAGAGGTGTCATCACCATTTATCTCTTGCATAGTCAATGTGTAGGCAAGAGGACTAGTGAAGGTGTGCCCTTGTAGAACAGTTGCACGACCATTATTTCCACGGTCGGTGACATGATATGCATGATCCTTGAACGCATACACATCGGGGGGAGTTGTGAGCCAGTTCTGTGTATTATGATCTAGGGTATCTGACAAAATAATATTTGCCTGTACTGTCGCTGTGGCCTGAGCCACAGCCGTTGTTGTGAGACTGAGCCTGGTCGAGGCACTATTTATTGCTGTTTGGCTAGAGTGCGCGTATACGAACCAGATAACTCCCAATGAACTGAAAAGCAGCAATAGTATACTCAGCACTAAAGCTGTCCTCTTCGTCCCTTTGCTAAGGGTATGCTGCTCTGAGCCACTCTCTGCTTCTTGTGTATGAGGCAAAACGGGCAGCAGTCCAGTGAGGTAGCGGCCTGGCTGACCTGCAATCGGCACTTTCACAACCTTCACAGGAGTAGTCAATTTCACAGCAGCCTTTGGCTGAATCTGATCAGATTGGTCTATAACCGTCAGCGCCCTAGTAGTAATTGCAGGAGATATTTGCCCCGGTAGCGGCAGAGCTGATCTCTGCTGTGGCGGTAGCCCTGCTGTATGTCCCATCAAGGTATTCCCCCCTTTCGTGGACATTGTCTCGCTCTCGCCACTTTTTGCATCTACTGCTGGAGTTTGCCCTACATCCAGACCCATGCGAGGAAACCTACCTGTTCTCGAAAGCAGTCCACGTCCCTCTGTCTCTACACGCGCCGGGGGGAGTGCAACATGGGTAGCAGCAGACATCGTGGCTATTGACGCAAGATTGCTCGTGTCTACAGAGGGAAGCACATGAGTTTGCTTGCCAAATTGCTTGAAAACATCTGGTGTAGCAGGCATGTTTTCTGCGTTGAGAGCAGCAAAAAGGCCAGTACGTAAAGAGCCTTGTACTTTAGCAGGGCCAACGATGGCCATACGGAACGCCTCTGCCAGATCTTTTGCACATACATAGCGCTCTGTGGGTTGCTTCGCTAGCGCCCGTAGTATCACCTGTTCTGCAGCAACAGGCAGATCCGGTCGTAACATCTGAGGCGCGGGAGGAGGTATTTGCAGATGTTGTGCCGCTATCTGCATCGGTGTCTCGCCCTGGAATGGCGTTGTCCCTGTTACCATCTGGTAGAGAACAACGCCCAGCGAGTAGAGATCCGCCCGCGCATCCACTTCCTCTCCGATGACTTGCTCCGGTGACATATAGTCAGGCGTGCCCACAGGTGCTCCTGCGCCCGTTAAGCGTACTTGCGCAGTTTGTCCTTCCGCCACGATCTTCACGAGACCAAAATCGGTCAAGAACAAACGTCCCTCTGGGGTCATCAAAATATTGGCTGGTTTAATATCACGATGGATCACGCCGCGAGCATGTGCAAAATCAAGGGCTGCAGCAAGCTGATCTAGATAGTTTATTATTTTATTGAGTGCTAGCGGCCCTTCTCGCTCCATCTCGTCACGTAACGTCCCCCCGCTAATATAAGGCATGACCAGATAAACTAAACCGCTGCGCTCTCCATACTCATGTACAGGTACAATGTTGGGATGTTCTAAGGAAGCAGCCGCATCCGTTTCGCGGCGGAAGCGTTCAAGAAAAGCAGCAAGCTGATCAGAACTTAGTGGCGTCATTGGCAAAAGAACCTTTACCGCAACCTGACGCCGAGGACGGGATTGTTGTGCCAAGTAGACCGCTCCCATCCCACCTTGCCCAATCAACCGTTGTAGTACACAGGTGCCCACTACCGTTCCTACCAATGCTTCTGCATTTATCAACACTATTCCTGCCTTTCGCTACTATAGGATTCATGGGCGCAGACCCACCAAGGCGTGATCCATTATGCCCTTACGATACATGGGATGTGACGCTACGCAATTGCCAGTATCTCTGTACATCTTAGTCAAATAGCAGGGGCTTGACAATGAAATAGCCCTATGGGCATGACCAAAGTAATATATGAGCACGAGAAATCTTGCTTCTACGATTCGGGGGTGTCTAGAGGTAGCATTTCATCATCAATGTAGGCAACCATTGAGGGAACGGTGCGACTCTGCACAATAATACCGCGCAACAGGGATGCTGAAGCTTGTGCGAGCAGTGGACGCAAGCGTTCAAGACGCTCGTGCTGGATGCGTAATTGTTCCAAGCGCATTCTAATCTGAGCACTGGCAGTACGCTCGTTATAGATACCCTCTAGCAAGGTAGGCGATGCTTCTTGCCAGACATCACGGCTATCCAGGACTTGGCCGACGGCAGCCTGCACCTGTTGCAGTAGATCAATGGTCTGGTTGAGCAGCATCAGTATATCGCCCTCTGCAAGGTCAATGCGATGCAGCAGAGCATTGAGCGACATATTTTGCGACCAAGCCAGAGCTACGCCATGGAACTCGGGTACAATACCAGATGTGGGAGCTATAGCAGCACGCTCTTCTACACCATGCACATGTTGTACGATGCGCCACAGTTCGCGGCGTACCTGCACCAGTTTCGGTTGTAACGTGTTGCGATTGCTTAAACGGCGGTCGTTGTCAAAAGTGAACCAACTATGTATCTCGGCCAGCTCGTGCGCGGAAAGTCCATCAAGTACACCTTTCGTAATCATTTCCACAAGTAACACACCGCAGGGATGAAAGATGCCACGCAGCAGACGACCCTTCAGCGTGAGTTGTTCATTCTGCCCGATATAGCCAAGAGCACGCAATGCAAAGATAGTACCGTCAAGCTCCGCTGCACCTGCTCGGCTCAGTGGATACGCGCCGATCTTTTGACGACGCTTCTCCAGAGCAAGCTCGGCACTCTCTGAGCCAGCGCCTTTCTTCTTTCCCGCCTGTTTTGCCTTCTTATAACGTTTCTCAAGGCGCTGGTACTCTTGCAGTTCCCATAGGAGGTAGCGCTGAAATTCACGTAGGCTGGAGGCACAGATACGGCGCAGATACTGCATATCACCTGGACGCCAGAGGCTGAGCACCGAGTTGTAGCGGATAACGAACGAACTGGTTACGGGAAGCAGTTCGCCTGTGATGCGTTTAAAAGACTCTTCAAAAGGCTCCCAGGGAGAATAGGGAATAACGGCGACGCCGCGTGTATCCATGCCACGTCGCCCAGCACGCCCAGTCAACTGGCGGTACTCATTGGGTGTAAGCAAGCGCATCTCTTGCCCATCAAACTTGCTCAGGCTACCCACAACTACACAACGTGCTGGCATATTGATGCCAAGTGCCAGCGTGTCTGTAGCGAAAACAGCGCGTAGATGACCACGCGCAAACAATGTTTCGACCAACATTTTCAGGCCCGGCAGCAAACCAGCATGATGAAACGCCAGCCCACGGGGCAATAAATCGGTGAGTGCATACACCTGCTGCAGCTTGCGGTCTTCCTTGGGCAGGTTTTCGAGCCAAGCCCTCACCTCTTCTCGAATGAGTTCTTCCCCCTCTGGCGAAGTAAAAAAATGCACTGATGCACTCATCGCTGCATCTTCTACAACTCGCCTGCCAGGCAAAAAGTAGATGCAAGGCAGCAGATCGGCCTCGCGTAGTGCTGTAAGTACCTCGCTCGGTTCAGGCGCGTGACGTTGCGGTGGGCGTTGATCATCTGAGGCATCCTGTTCTAGTTCGTCCTCGTCCTCACTATCAGGGTCATAGACGTGTCTTCTGCGCATATATTGGGCCAACTTGGCCTCGCCACCTATATTCGGGAAATTTTCGACGCGGTTACCTTCTGCATCTTGTACCAAATGCAAGGTGTTATCGAGGAAGTAATAGTGTTCCAGGGGTACAGCTCGCTGCTCATGCACAACTAGTTCAATAGGACGATGCACGCGACTGATCCAACTCGCCAGATCATCGGCGTTGCTCACTGTTGCGGAGAGACCGACCAGTTGCACATGTGGCGGTGAACAGATGATAGCCTCTTCCCACACCGGACCACGCCCAGGATCGCTCAAGTAGTGCAACTCGTCAAAGACTACGAAACCAACGTCCGCTAGTGAGGACGAAGTCATGCTTTGGTAGTCAGCAAAGCGGTCTCCCCCCTCCTCAAGCAACATATTGCGATACACCTCGGTTGTCATAATGACAATGGAGGCCCGACTGTGTTCTACAACATCGCCTGTCACCAGCCCCACCGCACCGGCACCGTACAGCTTGCCCAAGTCACGAT
>JAFATZ010000111.1 GCA_019243675.1 Ktedonobacteraceae bacterium
AGGGAGGTAGCGTATCATGACTTTTTTAGCCCTGCTTACAAAAGAACTGCGCCTGCGTATGCGGCGAGAGCGCACCGTCTGGGTGGTTATTGTCTATGTTCTCTTCATGGCCCTATTAGGTGTGTTCTTCATCAGTCGCTACGCCAACACAAATAACGGCTATTACAATAGTGTTGAACTCAGTCAGGCCGGAACTGAGCTGTATATTTTACTCTCGTTCATTCAACTCTTTCTCATCTTATTCATCACACCAGCCTTTACCTCCACAAGCATCAATGGAGAAAAAGAGCGCCAAACCTTTGATCTGTTGCTCTGCTCACGGCTCTCTTCGTTTGCGCTAGTCAGTGGCAAACTGGTGGCTGGCCTGGCAAACGCGCTCCTGCTGATCGCCGCAGCTCTACCGCTTTTCAGCCTCGTCTTTCTCTTTGGTGGTGTGTCGCCAACACAAGTGTTGAGTGCTCTACTCGTCTATATTATCACCACGGTGATGCTAGGTACGTTCGGCTTATTCTGTTCAACACTGATCAAACGGCCTGCTGTTTCTACAGCTCTTGTCTATATCACTGCTGTCCTCTGGCTCATTGTGCCCCTCGTGCTCTACGCCATCCTAGCAAGTACTGGCGGCTTGCAGCCCTCCCCCCACTGGCCACCTCTGCTCTTCATCTGGAATCCAGCCATTGCGCTCTACAGCACCTATGCTATCTCAGGCAACCAGTTTTATGCTTTCGCGGATATCAAAGTCGCCCCATGGATAGCCTATAGCATGCTCAACAGTATTGCCACCATCGTGTTCTTTGTTCTAAGCATGTGGACGGTCAAGCCTGAGTCTCTGCGCAAACTGCGTGCGCGAAGAAATCAACACAGACAGAAAAATGCCACATTTCCATGAAGCTCTGAAATATCCACAGATCAGGCTTGACAAAACTCAACTTGATAGGTTATTCTCAGAGCAGCAAATGTAAAATAAGTGTAAATATATTTTACATTTCGTTGCCTCGCCTTGTATATCGATCCTTGTATGTCCATCTACGTAGGATAAGTTTAAGATTTTGTGATCACAAGGTCCCTCTATTCTCCTCCTCATAGTAGAGAAAGGACAAGACAATGCTTTCCCGATCACTTCGCATGCTTCTTACAGGAGTATTGCCCGTCTGTGTTTGCATGGTTTTGCTGGTATCTCCTGCAGGAGCAACGTCACGGTCTCAGACCTCGCAAGCTACTGTCTCTGCGCATCACGTGATTTCACACGTAGTAACGCAAAGTGTGGCAGAGGTACAAGCCTACTGGACACCTGAACGCATGAAGTCTGCGAAGTCTCTTGATGAGCTGATCGTGCCTGCTACGAAGACGACGCATCCGGCTGTGACTCAGACCGGGCCTGCTGGCTTCACTGCCCCAGCTCTTCCGCAGAACGCACAGAGTAGCAGTACACTTGGGTCTACCAACGGCTCTGTCGTGCCTCATGGCTTGCCAGTGCCTCCCATCGCCTATTCCCTGTTCCCCTTTTCAACTGTCGGCAAAGAGTTCTTCACACAAAATGGCCACAACTTTGCCTGCTCAGGAGCAGCTCTCAATAGCAGCAATAAGAGCGTCGTTGATACTGCTGGTCACTGTGTGTCTGATGGGGCAGGTCACTTTGACTCGTTCTTTGAATTTTGTCCGCAGTATCTCAATGGGGTCGCCCCGAAGGGATGCTGGGTTGCTCGCAACCTCGTGACAAGAACCGACTGGTTCCAGTCTGGCTCGTTTGAGGATGACCTTGGTGAAGCGGCGGTCAGCCCCAATAATGGCAACCTTCTTGTCAACGTCGTTGGCGGCCTAGGCTCGGCGTATAACATCTCACCCAACCAAACTTTCACCGCCTTGGGATACCCAGCAAAACCCAATCCCCCCTACGATGGCAACAAGATGATTCTCTGTCTTCCAACTGGACCAAGCATCGTTACTGGCCTTGATGATGGCACGGTCGTCGCTATTCCTTGCGATATGAAACAGGGATCAAGCGGCGGTCCTTGGCTCATTTCCATCAATAAAGTCACTGGATATGTCAACGGACATAACGACTTCGGCTATACTAACGACCCGAAGGATTTATACTCGCCCTACTACGATAGCGACTGGTTTTCGCTCTTCAATTTCACACAAGGGCTATAGGAGACACTAAAGGCTGTTCAAGCTGTCTCTCGTGCAGGTAGCGTGGTGAGGGTCGTGTGGGCTGAAGAGCATCACACGACCCTCACCACGCTACGTCGTTGGGAACTTTTCCTCTTTTTTGTCGTTCTATTAGTAGAGAAAAGAAACAGCATGCCCTCTTCTTTCCGAGAGGGCGTGATACACAAAGTTCTTTTGCTCTTTATGACGTCCTCACACAAGATGAAGCTATGAAAGGAGACACACATGGGGTATGTCTTTCTAGGACGTGTCCTCGCGCTGCTCGTTCTTTTGGTTCTAACGACCAGTTGTAGCCAGAGTACATCAGGGGTGACTTCCTCGGGACCGCAAAGTCCTTGCGACAGATCTTCCTCAATCAAAGGGAGCATCGCGAGCATTTCTTCTGCATCTTCTGGGCGCTTGGTTGGTAGTTTCCTACTCGACGGCAGCAAGGAAAAGCAAGCAGCCTATGATCAAGTCTACGTCCAGGTGCCGAGCAGTACGCAGGTGTATGAAAAACAAGCAAGTGGATGTCAGACAGTACCATTCACAGCCCTCAAAAAAGGGCAACGGGTACAAATCCAATCTACAGGCATCGCTACACAAAGCGATCCCCCGCGCATCGAGGCTGCCGAAATCCTGCTTTTAGCCCCACAAACCTGAAACAGCAAGCATTTTCAGGGAGCAAGGCATTATGTGGCTCATGAGCCGCTTAACACGTTCAAACTAAGAAGTGCAAAGATAGAGGTCAGAAATGAGGAGACGCTTATGGCGATAATGATACCCCCTGAGCGCATGACAACTACTGAAGAGGATTTTGACGAGAAGAGTTTGGTAGCTGCTCTGCGTCCGTGGCAGAGCAGGCTAGCAGTACAACAAGTCGTGCGCTGGACGACAACAGGACTTGCCGTGGGCCTTGTACTAGCTGGTCTCATACTCATGATCTCACGACTCACTCCCTGGGCCACAGTCTTTTACTGGGCTAGTGGAGCTGCTCTGGTCTGGTTCGTATTGGCATTGGGTGCTGCGCTCTGGTATCGTCCATCTATCGACAAGACAGCTCGTACTGTAGATACGCGCCTCGCGTTGTATGACCGCCTAGGTACAGCCTGGGAGTTACGGCAAGCAGCATCTCCTCTTTCTCTGCTACAGCGCCGTGATGCACTGCGGCAGTTGGGCAAACACACTCCTACTAGTACTATCTCTCTGCGCTTGCGTCGCTCGACACTCTTATTCTTTCTGTTTCTGATCGCGGCTCTTGCGCTGCTCATTCTTCTTCCCAATCCGATGACTGCGCTAGTGCAACAGCAAGCAGCCTTTCAGGCGCGTGTAGCCAAGCAGGTTGCG
The DNA here is from genome assembly GCA_019243675.1 of Ktedonobacteraceae bacterium. Classification (GTDB taxonomy): domain Bacteria; phylum Chloroflexota; class Ktedonobacteria; order Ktedonobacterales; family Ktedonobacteraceae; genus JAFATZ01. The sequence continues at coordinate 3,499 of JAFATZ010000111.1, forward strand.
GCTATCGACAGGACGCGTAGAGACCTTGTTCAGCAGGTGACCATATCGGTGGCGCAACGAGCTCAGGTTGATGCTATCTTGCGCGATCTGGAGGCTAAGCTTCAGCAGGCGAAAAATACTACAGAGGCGCAGCAAGCTATTGCCCAGGCGCAGGCGAAGTTGGATCAACTCCGCAACCCTTCGACCCCAAGTAGACTGCAAGCGCGAGCAGCCGCTGCGGCATCTCTTCAGAGCAGTAATAATGCAAACCTGCGTATGGTCGGACAAGCGCTTAGCAATGGTGATGCCAAGAGCCTAGCAAAAGCACTGCAAGGGCTAGCCTCACAGGCGAGTAAATTATCAGCGGCCCAGCGCAGCCAGTTGGCCCAGCAGGTTGAGAAAGCTGCGAATCAAGCTAGCCAAAATCCGGCTCTCAGTTCCGCACTCCACCAACTTGCAAAATCTATTGCCGATGGTAGCCAGAGCGAGGTCTCAGACGCCATCAACGCGGTTAATGCTGCCACAGCACAGGATGCCGCCATTCAAGCGCAAGAGAGTGCTATCAATCAAGCCTCGCAAAGTCTTCAACAGGCTGCTAATAGTCTCGCCGCAGCAACGGACAACGCCCAAGGCCAGGGGCAGGGTCAACAAGGACAAGGGCAAGGTCAACAAGGGCAGGGACAGGGACAAAATCAAGGTCAGAGTCAACAAGGACAAAACCAGGGGCAAGGCCAAGGCCAGGGCCAGCAAGGCGCTGGTGGAACGGGTTCAGGAGGCAATAACGGTGCTAGCAACAAATCGGGCAAGAATGAACAGGCCTATGTCTCTGGACAGATTGGTACAGGCTCTAGTACACTGGGTAATAATGGCAGTAACGGTGTTGTCCAATCTGGCAATGCAGTACCCTACTCAGAAGTTATCGCGCTGTACAGCCAGATGGCCCATGACGCCATCGACAACAGTAGTATCTCACCGGATATGAAAGACCTCGTGCAGAGCTACTTCGATACCTTAGAAGGGCTATGAACTCTATGCTACATAAAAGCGAACAGACAACTTCCGACAGCGAGAGGCGTCTGCCCAATACGACAACACAGAGTAGTGATGCAGCGCAAGCCGCAGTCTCATCCTCATCGCAGGAACCAAGCGAAGCAGATATTGCCACGTTTGTGACCATCGCTCAGAGCTTAGAGCAAGAATTGCGCTCTATCGTCATTGGACAAGAACAAGTGATCCGTGAATTGTTGCTCGTCCTCTTTGCTGGTGGCCATGCTCTACTGGAAGGCGTCCCTGGCTTGGGCAAAACCCTGCTCGTGCGTACTCTTGCCGATGCCCTTGATCTCAAGTTTGCCCGTATTCAGTTCACGCCCGACCTCATGCCAGCCGATATCGTCGGCACAACTATCGTAACCGAGCAAGCTGCTGAAGCAAGTACAGGCACTACACGTTTCTTTAGTTTCCAGCCCGGCCCCATCTTCGCTAATATCGTGCTGGCTGATGAGGTGAATCGCGCCACCCCTAAAACGCAGTCGGCGTTGCTCGAAGGGATGCAAGAGCGCACTGTGAGTGTGGGAGATAGAACGCGCCCATTGCCACAACCCTTCTTTGTGCTGGCAACTCAGAATCCGCTCGAAATGGAGGGCACCTATGCTCTGCCAGAAGCCCAACTTGATCGCTTTTTGCTCAAAATTCTGGTTACCTTCCCCAAGGCTGCGGATCTGCTGCGTATCATTGACACTACTATAGGTGTGCAGACGTATCGTGCGAAGCAGACCGCCACGGGTGAACAGCTTCTGCGCTTGATTGAAATTGCCAAAGCGGTGCCAGTTGCTACACACATCAAAGAATATGCTGTGCGTCTTCTACTAGCAACACATCCCGATCATGAGGATGCGCCTGAGAACGTGCGCCGCTTCGTACGCTACGGTGCCAGCCCGCGTGGCCTACAGGCACTCATCACGACCTCTAGGGTTCGTGCGTT
>JAFATZ010000350.1 GCA_019243675.1 Ktedonobacteraceae bacterium
ACAGCGGTAGGCAAGCTGATACACCAGGGCATAGTAGCGCGTAAAAGTCGCTTCAAACGACTGCTCATTATGCAAAGTGACGAGAGGCGTTTTTCTGGTATGTGACGACATGACTCTCTTTCTCTACTCATTATTTCTTACTATGCATAGTGCTTATAAGACACCGCTCGTTGCGATTTTGTGACATGGGTTTTGCACAAACCCTACCTCCCACCCAGCAAAAGAGAGCAGTGGAGTTGGTGCAGGCGAATGCCTGCACCAACTCCACTGCTCTCAAAACCTCGGGGACGTGGGTTCGGCAAGCAGATCCACTGAATTTCTGGCCCAGAAACTCTTGACAATTGTCCAGCTACAGGGTATAATTTAGATAGGTTACCAAATAAATTATATGGTAAAATATTTGCGAACCTAGTAAATTGAGGAAGGTGAGCAAATGGTAATTGATCAAAACATCAACCCGACGACGCTGAGACTGATGGAAGCTCTGCGAGAGTTTCACAGGTTTGGTTGGCAGGAACACTCTATCGCAGGCTGTAAGCCAAGCGAAATTCGCCTGCTATTCTGTCTTAAACATCGTATGCAGTACGGCAACTGCGATATGAAGGTCTCGGAGATCAGCAAGCTGCTGCATGTGACCTCTCCGAGTGTGACCCAATTGCTCAAAGGTCTGGAGGCCAATAGACTGATCGAGCGACACAACGACCCAGTAGATAGGCGGGCCGTTGGTATTAAGCTGACGAAGCAGGGCGAAGATGTTATTAGGCAGGCAATGGAGCGCTACACGTCTTCTTTAGATGGATTAGTTGAATACCTGGGCAAGGAAGAGAGCGAGCATTTTGCCACGCTCATATCAAAGGTACTTCGCTATTTTAGCGAAAAAGAAGCTACCATGCGACAATCCCGATGGAATGGAGTTGAAGAAGCATGATTAGATTATTACGGTTCTTGCAGCCGTACCGCCTACTGATTGTTGTTGTGCTGCTGCTTGCGCTTGCACAAACTGTGGCCAACTTGTATCTGCCAACCTTGATGGCAGATATTGTGGATAAAGGTATTGTACGCAAAGATATCGGCTATATCTGGCAAATCGGTGGCTTGATGCTGCTGGTGACCATCGGCGGTACAATATGCGCCATCTTCGGCAGTCTGTATTCCGCCAGAGTAGCCGTTGGTTTTGGCAAAATTTTGCGTGCCAAGATTTTCCACCACGCGGAGAAATTCTCGCTGCACGAGTTTGATAGCGTGAGCACGGCCTCGCTGATTACGCGCACGACCAACGACACCACACAAGTACAGCAGGTTGCCATTCTGGTGCTGGGCATGCTGATTACTGCGCCAATAACGCTCGTCGTTGGCGTTATCCTGGCCATCTCCCAGGACGCCGCGCTTTCATTGATCTTTGTGGTCATCGCGCCCTTCCTGGTTGGCGTGATCATTCTGGTAATGAGCAAGTCCATACCGCTCTCACGCATAATGCAGGTCAAGCTGGATAAGCTCAATCTCATTCTGGACGAGGGCCTGACCGGAGTGCGTGTGATCCGCGCCTTTGACCGTATCAAGCACGAGCAGAAACGTTTTGACGAGGCCAACCGCGACCTGACCAATGTGGCCGTGTCCGTCAACCGCCTCACTGCTCTCATGATGCCGACGATGATGCTGGTTCTCAACGTCTCTAGCGTGGCTATTCTCTGGTTTGGCGCTATTCGCGTCAGCAATAACGATATGCAGTTGGGCGCATTAATCGCGTTCCTGCAATATGCCATGCAAATTCTCTTCGCGCTACTTATGGTCTCGATGATGTTTATCATGATTCCACGTGCCGCAGCCTCCGCTACCCGTATTAATGAAGTACTGGACCTAGAGCCTGAGATTACGGATGCCGCAGAGGTGAAACGTGCGGACGAACTGACAGGCTATGTAGAGTTCGAGGATGTCACGTTCAGTTATCCTGGTGCTGAAGAGCCTGCACTGTGCAACATTTCGTTTCAGGCGCGTCCAGGCGAGGTTACGGCGATCATCGGTGGCACGGGCGCAGGTAAATCGACGTTAGTCAGCTTGATCCCGCGCTTCTACGATGTGGATAGTGGACGTGTGCTCGTCGACGGCGTGGATGTGCGCGAGATGACGCAGGAGCATCTGCGCGAGAAAATCGGGTTTGTGCCGCAAAAAGCTGTACTCTTCTCTGGCACGATCGACGAGAATATCCGCTTTGGCAAGCATGATGCCTCAGAGGACGAGATACAGTACGCCTCTGAAGTCGCGCAGGCTAGCGAGTTTATCTCTGGCATGCAGGATGGCTTTAGCTCAATGATTGCCCAAGGCGGCACCAACGTTTCGGGCGGACAGAAGCAGCGTCTCTCTATTGCACGTGCGCTAGTGAGACGGCCTGAAATCTATGTTTTCGACGATAGCTTCTCAGCGTTGGACTATAAGACCGATGCCAAACTGCGTAAAGCCCTGAAAAAGGAGATTAGTAACTCAACAGTACTGATCGTGGCTCAGCGCGTCAGCACTGTTATGGATGCAGACCAGATCATTGTGTTGGATGAGGGCCGTATTACAGGCATCGGCAACCACCGAGAGTTAATGAATAGCAGCGAGGTCTATCGTGAAATCGTCGCTTCACAGCTTTCAGCACAAGAAATGGCAGAGGAGATTGCATGAGTCAAGATCGCAAGCAGAGACCTGACAATTCTAACAGACCAGGCGGTGGCATGATGGGCGGAGGTGCATGGGGCGCGATGGGCAGGCCGACGGAAAAGGCCAAAGATTTTAAAGGAACGCTGAAGCGGCTGCTGAGCTACTTTATGGCAGAAAAATTTCCTCTGATGGTTGTGGTTGTTTCGGCAATCATCAGTACTGTTTTCATGATTGTCGGCCCGAAAATCCTGGGTCTGGCCACCACCAAACTGTTTGAGGGCCTGATCGCACGATTCCAGGCCATGCAGAAATACGCAACTCTGGCAAAACACGGCGTGATTGTGGCACACCCGTCTTTACCTGGCGTGGATTTCAAGTACATCGCAACTGTCCTGTTGATCCTGCTAGGACTGTACCTGATTAGCGCACTTTTTGGCTATATTCAGCAATATGTGATGGCTGGCGTCGCGCAGAGGACTGTCTACCGGCTGCGCAAAGAGGTGGATGAAAAGCTTGCGCGCCTGCCGCTCAAGTACTATGACTCGCGCACGCACGGCGAGATTCTCAGCCGCGCCGTTAACGATATGGACAATATCAGTAGTACGGTGCAGCAGAGCCTTACGCAGTTCATTACCTCGCTGATGACCTTCCTCGGCGTGATTGTGGTAATGCTGACCATCAGTTGGGTGCTGAGTTTGGTGGTGATAGTGACACTGCCACTGAGTATGTTTGTGACAACGTGGATCGCGAAACGTTCGCAAAACTACTTTAGAGACCAGCAAAGAGCGCTTGGAGAACTCAACGGTCACGTGGAGGAGATGTACACGGGCCATAAGATCGTCAAAGCTTTCGGGCACGAGGACAAGTCTATTGCCGAATTTGATGCCCTGAACGAGAAGCTCTACGCTGCTGGATGGCGAGCACAGTTCATGTCAGGTCTGATTATGCCGCTTATGCGCTCCGTTGGCAACATCGGTTACGTCTTTGTAGCCGTGGTCGGCGCTATCATGGTAACCAATGGCGCGATTGCCATTGGCGATGTGCAGGCATTCATTCAGTATGCACAACAGTTTATCCAGCCAATCGTGCAGTTGGCCAACATCTTGAACGTTATTCAATCGACGATAGCCTCGGCTGAACGTGTCTTTGAACTGCTCGACGAGCAAGAAGAGGTACCGGAGGTCGTGGACGCGCAGGTGATTAAGGCTCCGCAGGGCGAAGTGCAGCTCCAAATCGTGCAGTTGGCCAACACCTTGAACGTTATTCAATCGACGATAGCCTCGGCTGAACGTGTCTTTGAACCGCGTGACGCGCAAAAAGAGGTACCGGAGGTCGTGAACACGCAAGTGACTAAGGGTGCAGTGCAGTTCGAACATGTGCGTTTTGGCTATAAAGAAGACAACATATTGATGGAGGATATGAACATCGATGTCCAACCAGGACAGATGATCGCTATTGTTGGCCCAACTGGAGCTGGCAAAACGACCTTGGTCAACCTGTTGATGCGTTTCTACGAGGTCAATGGCGGCCGAATCTTGGTTGATGGGGTGGATATCACGCAGTTCAAGCGCGGTGATCTGCGGCGCACTTTCGGTATGGTGCTGCAAGACACCTGGCTCTTCAATGGCACGATCCGCGACAATATCGCCTATGGTCGCGAGGGAGCTACGGAAGAAGAGATCATCAGAGCATCGAAGGCGGCTCACGCCGACCACTTTATCAGAAC
>JAFATZ010000176.1 GCA_019243675.1 Ktedonobacteraceae bacterium
GTCCTATAAAGTGATCTAAAGAAAATAATGAAACGTAATAAGACTTATTGAAACGTAAAGAAACGTAGTTATACCCTTACAAAGGGAAAGAATTTGGAGGAGAGAGTCATATGCAAGCATCCATAAAGCACACGAGAAACCTCGAAGAGGTTCTTGCCGAGGTCAAACGGCGCAAACGAGAAAAGATAGCCACTACCATGCTCTGGAAGTCTATCTTTTTCGTCGGTTGCGGTGCTATACTATTTCTTGCCACCCTGTACTTGCACATCCCTCTCTGGCTCTCGCTCGCATTAGTCATAGTGGCACTTATATTTCTGTTCCTTGAATGCTACAGTATTGCTGTCTACCGACGATGCTGGTTAGAGGAGATTGCCCAGGCGAAGCAAACAGAAGTAGAGCGACATAGGCTCGAGACAGAAGCATATCAGAGAGTTACTGCATCTGCAGCGCGTCAAGTACGAGTGGAACTGCAGTTTAATCGCCAGAAAGAGTGGCGTAGTAAGCAACCAACAACAGAACAAGTACGGGCTACACATCGTATCACCGTGCCTCTGACGAAAAGGGACCACGAGTGATACATCGCTGCAATGTCGTTGATTGCGGCACGAACCTTTCACGGCATTTGATAAACGTACTGAGGAATTACGCACATGCAAGAATTCACTTATCTCGTCGCCGCCTATGCTATTGCATGGGTCGGCCTGTTTATCTATTTGGCCATTGTGACTTTGCGTATTCAGGGACTGCGCACCGAACTTGCAGTGGTTGAGGAACAAATGCGCGAACAACAAGAAAAGGGTGATATTCACTGATAAATTTATCAGTGAATGAATAAAAAAAGAGGTATGTAAGGTGGCTATCAAACAGCAGATATCCAAGACAACCCCAGCGCAATCAAAACGCATGACGGATTGGCAGCGTATCCTTGCTCTCATCGTAGGTGATGCTCTGATCTTCCTCATCTTTGCCGCCATCGGGCGGCGCAGTCACGGTGAGCAGGTGGGACTGGACGCACTACTAGCAACAATTACCACGGCTATTCCGTTCGCCGCTGCCTGGTTCCTTGTCTCGCCCATTGTAGGAGCTTTCAAACGTGGATTGGAGCTGCAGCCGCGTAAAATGGCGCTACGTACTGCCCTATCCTGGCTGAGCGCCTGGCCCTTAGCAATGGCCCTGCGCATCTTCTTTGTGGACTACCTCACCAATCATTCTATCAACTGGCGCGGGATTGTCAGCTTCAGTCTTATAACTCTGATCAGCAACACGATTCTGTTACTGCTGTGGCGTTGGCCCTTTGCGCTGGTTGTTAGTCGACGAGGGCGCTCGTAATACTCTGATTTGTATATCCTTTTGCACCAACAAGCAACAACTCCCACACACGAAACGTATAAAATGAGGGACAGCTTTGTTTATCACAGAGACCAAGCAGAAGGAAAAAGTCAGCTTATGAGTAATCAAGAATCAGTATTTGCAGGTCAAGAGCAGCAATATCCCGACCCTCGTATGATAAATAACGATCCGCGTGAAAGGCAACAGTGGCAGATGGGCGGAGAAAAGCTGCGTCCCCAGCAGCCGCCACTGCAGCCACGTCGTCGTTCTTTACTCGCGGTCGTTGCCGTCATTGTAATAGTACTACTCGCTTTGTGGTACCTGAGCCATGCTCTTTTTGCCGCCATCCCCTCCAACCCTTCAGATTCTCCAACGAAATCCTTCTCGGTTTTCGGAGCCCCTACCTTGGTTATTACTGACCCCAGTGGAAGAGTGCATATTCATCGAGGCGAAGATGCTAGCCAGGTGACCGTCAATTGGTCTATAAGACATTTCGGATTTGGCGACAATACGAAAGATATACAACTGGTGGCCGTACAGAATGGCGATACCATCAGTATTACAGTGCCAGAGACATCGGCTTTTCCGCTCTCAGGCATTGGCGAAGCTAATCTTGACATTTCTGTTCCACAGAAAACGAACGTCCGGTTGAATGATCAATCAGGCACAGTCGATATCGAGGATATCAATGGACAAATAAATGCGGCGACGGGTAGCGGCGATATTCAGGCACGGGATGTAGCTGGGCAGATTACGTTACATACTGACAGTGGTAGTATTAACACAGAGAGCATTAATGGTATAGTTGGTTTATCAACTAATAGTGGCAATATTGAGATGAGAAATGCAAGCCTGCAAGGACCATCGACGCTAAACGTTGATAGTGGCTCTATCCAGTTCGATGGGACGCTTGATCCCCACGGTACATATGATTTCGAGACTGCCAGCGGCTCTATCGACGTTA